>JBFGYW010000067.1:0-15140 GCA_041587235.1 Vibrio sp. | reverse complement strand
TCGCTTTGGTTTTTTAGCTAATTTGAGCATCAAAAGAAAACTGCAACTCTTGATTCTGCTATTTTTGGCCGTGGTTACAGGCTTAGTTGGTTACACTTTAAAGTCCATCGAAGCGCAAAAAAACGATACTCTGGTCGTTAATATCGCCGGCCGACAACGTATGCTGTCTCAAAAAGTGACCAAAGAATTTTTATTGGCTTTACATGCCGCCAAGCAACAAACCTCACAACAAGTGTTAGACAGCATTGATAAAAGCCGACAACTTTTTAGTGTTTCTCTAAAAGCTCTCACCGATGGCGGCACGACCTATTCCGATTTGGGGATGCAAAATGCGCTGACCTTACCCCCTGCCCCAGAACATATCAAAGACCAGCTCGAGATAGTCAACGGTCTTTGGCAAGAGTTGCAGCAACAGTTACAAGCGGTGACTCCGGGCCAATTTAACCACCAGCAACTCACTGCGATCAGTGAACAAAGTGTCAAAGTCTTAGCGAATATGAACAAAGCCGTTGGGATGTTTGCCACTCATTCCGATCAAAAGATTACTAAAATGGAACGCAATCAAATTATCATCGGGGTGGTGTCCATTTTAGTCGCGCTCTTACTCTCTTCACTGACCATTTCCTCCATCACGCGACCGCTTAATCGCATTCTCAACACCACACAACGCATCTCAGACGGCAATTTAACCGCTAACCAAGACACGATTATCGAAGGGAAAAGTGAATTTGCATCTTTGACGCAAAACGTTGAAGGAATGAGAGCCTCACTGCACGACGTAATTGGCGTCGTCAAAGCCAACAGCCGGCAAATGGCTCACTCAGCCCAACAAGTGTCGATCGTCTCTGGGGAAATATCTCAAGCCAGTCAACTTGAACAAGAAAGCTCTCAGCAAGTGTTAAGTGCGGTGAACTCACTGCTCGATACATCAGACAATGTCAGCCAAAGTATTGAGTCGGCTTATCACTTATCGCAACAAACCAACCAACAGGCCGAGCACGGGCTGGATATTGTTAAACAGAGTATTGATGAGCTCAACGCCGCGGTGGGCAGTGTTCACGCCACAGCAGAGCAAATGAACGAGCTAAAAAGCTTTACCGTACAAATCAATGAAATCACTCAGTCCATTCACAATATCGCTGAACAAACTAACTTATTAGCCCTCAATGCTGCCATTGAAGCAGCGCGAGCGGGAGAGCATGGACGAGGATTTGCTGTGGTTGCGGATGAAGTAAGAAACCTCGCCGCCAGGACGTCTAGCTCAAGTGGCGAAATCTCGACCTTATTGGAACAACTGACTCATAAGGTAGAAAACTCGGTTAACTCGATGCAAAAGGTCGTGGTCACGGTCAATCAATCGCAAGAAAAATCCGATCAAACGGTGAGTTCTTTTAATGAGATGAAAACGGGTATTAGTCAAACCATGCAAAGTGCGGAAGACATTGCCAGCTCTAACCAGCAACAAAGCGAGCGCCTAAAATACCTCGACAGCAAACTAAAAGAGTTGTTCTCCGTACTGGTTGAGAGTACCAGTAAAGCCACGACCACCTCGATGGTGGCAGAAGATCTTTTCTCTATCTCTGAGCAACTCGAAGCGGAGTTAAATAAATTTGCGACCAAGGCTAAAGAAACCGTCACCAGCAGCAGTAATGAAAAACGCGCATTCCCTCGGGCTGAAAATAAATTAATGGTGTCGATGACCCAACAAGAGCAGCGCTTCCAAGGCTTAAGTGATGATATTAGCCTACAGGGTTTGAAAGTACGCTGCCCACAAGAATTAGATCAAAGCCAAAGCATTACTCTTGAGCTCTCGATTCCACAAGCCCTACACGGTCAAATTGGTAATCGATTGCACCTGAAAGCGGATATTGTCCACAAAGAAAAAAACGCCCAGGGCTTTAGTTACGGTTTACAGTTTAAGGGCTTGAATGAACAAAGTGAGACGAAAATAAAGAAATTATTCCATCACTTTAAACAGCCTTATTTATTTAAACGCACACAATAAACAAAAGTCATAATTAATGGTATTGATATATAACGAGGGTTGTTCATTTACCCTCGTTATACTCCTTAGCTTATTATTACATAAACCCCACCAATGAATTATCAAATAAAAAATCAACTCACCAATTGCAAGTGTTAATTTTATAACCATTTCATTTAAACAAGCACTTTTTATAAAAAATTATTTTAAGAATTAAAATTATTTTGACAACTCTCTCCCTATATAGGCAAATAATAAGTCTACCTCTCATGAATTTGAGCGAAATGTCACCTATTTAAGGAGTTACCAATGAGTCAAACCAGCATTGCCTATTTCATTGCCGATACCCTAAAGCAAGCCGGTGTTAAAAGAATGTGGGGCGTGACCGGCGACTCACTAAACGGCTTGAGTGACAGCCTGAGAAAAATCGGTGGCATTGAATGGTTAGGCACTAGACATGAAGAAGTCGCTGCCTTTGCCGCTGGGGCTGAGTCGCATCTCTCGGAACAATTATCAGTGTGCGCTGGTTCTTGCGGGCCAGGTAATATGCATTTAATCAATGGCTTATTTGATTGCCATCGCAACAAGGTTCCCGTACTGGCGATTGCCGCCCACATCCCTTCTGCAGAAATAGGCACCAATTATTTCCAAGAAACTCACCCTCAAGAATTGTTTAAAGAATGCAGTGTGTTCTGTGAGTTAGTCTCAAACCCAGAACAAATGCCTTACTTGCTTGAAACCGCCATGCGACAAGCGATTTTACACAATGATGTCGCAGTATTGGTATTACCAGGTGATGTCGCTCTCAAAGCTATGCCTGAAGGGATCTCACCGAAGTGGAGCCTTCCCAAAGCCGCTTTTTACACTCCACAACAAAGCGATCTTGAACAATTAGCTCAATCTCTTAACCAGAGTAAAAAAGTAACTCTAATGGTAGGTGCTGGTGTTAAAGGTGCTCATAAAGAAGTCGTCGCCATAGCCAAAAAACTGCAAGCTCCTATTGTTCATGCGATGCGCGGCAAAGAATACATCGAATACGATAATCCCTATGATGTCGGTATGACCGGTCTGATTGGCTTTGCATCAGGCTATCACGCCATGAAAGAAGCCGATACGGTCTTACTCATTGGCACCAGTTTCCCCTATCGTGCTTTTTACCCAGAAAAAGCCAAAATTTTACAGATCGACCACAACCCAGGCTCTCTAGGTCGACATTGCCAAATTGATCTTGGTGTATTAGGGGAAACTAAAGCGACTTTAGATAAGTTACTGCCTTTTTTAAACGAAAACGCCTCATCAAAACACCTTGATGATTGCGTCAAACACTACAAAGAAACTCGTAAAGACCTCGATCAACTCGCCAACGGTGAAAGTGGTAGAGGATTAATTCATCCACAATATTTAGCGCGACTTATCAGTGAACAAGCGGCTGACGACGCCATTTTTACTTGCGATGTCGGTACACCAACACTTTGGGCCGCAAGATATTTACAGATGAATGGCAAACGAAGACTCATTGGCTCTTTCAATCACGGCTCAATGGCCAATGCCATGTCACAGGCTATGGGAGCACAAGCGCTTAACCGCGACAGACAAGTGGTTGCTATGTGTGGTGATGGTGGCTTTTCGATGCTAATGGGAGACTTACTCTCCCTAAAACAGCTCAACCTACCCATCAAAATTATTGTTTTTAATAACCGTTCTTTGGGCTTTGTGGCGATGGAAATGAAGGCTGGTGGGTACTTATCCGATGATACCGACCTCGACAACCCAAGTTTTGCCGCTATCGCCGAAGCTTGTGGCTTAAAAGGGATTCACGTTGATGATCCCGAAAAATTATCCGGTGCATTGAGCGAAACCTTAGATCACCCAGGTCCTGTCGTACTCGAAGTGAATACCGCAAAACACGAACTCGCTATGCCACCACAACTCAAGGCGGAACACGCAAAAGGTTTCAGCCTCTATATGATGAAAGCCATCATGAACGGACGTGGCGATGAGATCATCGAGCTTGGAAAAACCAACTGGTTGCGATAGTTGCGTTTATTGATCGTTTAACCCACATCACCTTATCTCATCCTAATACACTGTCATAGGGATGAGATAAGGCTGACTTTGCGCTGTTTTCAAAAGCAAAAAGTGCCAAGCACTTTCTATTTATCACTATCCCTTTTACACTCTAAGCTCCCGTACCGTGCCAAGGAGCCTATATGATTCAACAGACCTTACAACACTATTTTGGCTTTTCGGCTTTGCGGCCCGGTCAACAGGAAGTGATTGATAACTTACTTAAAAAGCAATCAGCCGCCGCCATTTTTCCCACCGGCTCTGGCAAATCGCTCTGCTATCAATTAACGGCTCTGCACTTGCCTAACATGACACTGGTGATTTCCCCTCTGTTGGCCTTGATGAAAGATCAACTCGAATTTCTACACAGCAAAGGCATTGCCGCCGCCAGTCTAGACTCAACACAAGATAAAGCCGTTAGCCAAGATGTCATGCAACAAGCACGTCAAGGCAAGTTAAAAATACTGATGGTGTCTGTCGAGCGTTTTAAAAACGAGCGTTTCAGGCAGTTTATCGCCAGTGTACCGATTTCACTCTTGGTGGTGGATGAAGCACACTGTATTTCAGAATGGGGGCATAACTTTCGCCCCGATTATTTAAAACTGCCAGATTATCGACGGCAGTTTAATATCGACCAAGTGTTACTGTTAACCGCGACCGCCACACCCAATGTCATTCAAGATATGAGTGAGAAATTTGATATCGCGCCCGACAACATTACCGTCACTGGATTTTATCGCTCTAACTTACACCTAGAGATCGCGCCATCTTTACCAGAGCAACGTTTAAATGCCTTGATTCAACTTGTCAAAAAGACCCAACAGCAACCTTGTATCATCTATGTCACGCTACAAAAAAGTGCCGAAGATATTGCCAGCGCGCTCCAAGCTGAACATTTGCCGGCACAAGCCTACCACGCCGGGTTAGACAGCGAACGCCGCCAGCAAATACAACGCGACTTTATGACAGGCGATATCCCTTGTATTGTCGCGACTATCGCCTTTGGAATGGGCATAGACAAAGCCGATGTACGCTATGTCATCCACTACGATTTGCCCAAGTCGATAGAAAATTACAGCCAAGAAATTGGCCGCGCAGGGCGAGATGGCAAAGCATCACAATGCATTATGCTGGCGGATTTACACGACTTACCAACGCTGGAAAATTTCATCTATGGCGACACTCCAGATCCACACTCGATCAAAACCGTCATCGATGACATGCAAGCGGCCGGTCCTCAATGGGAGTTAATCCTACTACGCCTATCCAAAGAAAGTAATATTCGCCAACTGCCGTTAAAAACCCTGCTGGTTTATTTAGAGCTTCAGGGAGTGATACAAGCGCAGTACAGTTATTTTTCCAGTTATCGATTTAAATTTATCGACAGTGAAAACGCCATATTAGATCGCTTTTCCGGTGAGAGAAAGCACTTCCTCGAGGCAATTTTCTCATCGAGTCAGCGCAGTAAGATATGGTTATCACTAGACTTTGACAACCTGTGGCACCGCTATCAAGCGCCGAGGCAAAGAGTGATCGCGGCATTGGAGTACTTACATCAACAAGGCTGGATTGAGCTTGAATCTAAATTAATGACTGATGTTTATCAGAAACAAAAACAAGCACTCGATGCCGATGAGTTGTGTCAGACCTTAAGCCAGTTATTCTTGCAAAAGGAGCAGCAAGAAGTGGCCAGAATTGACTTTATGATCGAGTTTTTCGCGCAAACTCGTTGTTTAAGCTCGGCGTTAGCGGACTATTTTTCCGATCAACAAGCACCAAAGTCCTGCGGCCATTGTTCGGTATGCCAAGGAAAAGTCGCTCAGTTTGAACGCCCTATTTACCCAGACACCAACCCCGCCACCCTCAATAAATGGCTGTTAGAGTGGCAACAAGCCTGCCCTTCACCTTTGAGCATTCGAGAGAAAGTACGCTTTTTATGTGGCTTGACCACACCGGCGATCACGCAATACAAAGGCGCTAAGTTAAGCGGGTTTGGCCGCCTTGCTCATGTGCCGTTTCAACAAGTCTATCGCCAAATAGAACGGCTAAAACAAGAGTAACAACCACAGCAGTGATGTGAGAGTTACAGTGAGGTGGGAACTTAAGAAAAGAGCAAAGCAATAACAAAAAACTCAATGCCATCGCGATGAGAGCGAATACATTAAGCGATAAACGCTGGTCCGTGGTGTTTCACTCGCCAGCGTTAACTGATCAAAAATCAGCCAAGTCGTAACCAGAGGCCAGTAACAATGCTCGCTCTTGTTTGATCAATACCGCTCGGTCTTCAATTAACTCATTCAGCGCACCAAATGGCTTGGTTGCCAATGAGACAAAGGCATCAAAAGATGTCGCCGCATCAATTTCTTCAAACATGGTTGATATCACATTGCGCGCATCATTCGGGCTGGTTGAATTTCTAAAATACTCAACGGCCTTGATCGCTTCACGCATTTCTTCAAGCAATTCTTGTGGGCTATTATCTTTCGCCACAACCATATAATTATGCAAAACACGCTTTGCGTACAATAGCTCTTTTAGTGGGATATCTCGGCCACTTTCAATTAAAGACTGGGATAACACGGCACTTTCACTCATTGCTCGTCCTTAAAGTTTCAATTTAACTTAGCTTCAGTCTAATTTATTCCTTATCAAAAAGAAACCACCGTTCACAAAAGAATAAAAATTTAGTTTTTTAGGTTTTATATTCACCAAACTTCAAAAAGAGAAATGTCGGAAACGTGATCGAGATTGAGCAAAAAACACAACTTTAAACATTTTGTTACAATTACTGGTTATACTGACCCACTGACTGTTTCTCGATTAAGGAAAATCTTATGCTCCGCTTTTCTCTCACCGGTCTGTTTGCATTGAGCCTTCTGCCAGTTTCTGTGGCCATCGCCGCCGCACCAGTGCACTTGCGTATTATCGAAACGACCGATATTCATGCCAATGTGTTGGCTTACGACTATTACAAAGACAAGCCAACAGAAAAATTTGGCCTGTCTCGCGCGGCAACCCTGGTCGAACAAGCCAAACAAGAAGTCACCAATAGCCTATTGATCGACAACGGCGACTTGATTCAAGGCAGCCCAATGGGCGATTACATGGCGGCGAAAGGGATTCAACCCAAAGAAATTCACCCAGTGTACAAAGCCATGAATCAAATGGGTTATGAAGTCGGTAACTTTGGCAACCACGAATTTAACTACGGCCTCGACTTTCTCAAAGAGTCGGTTAATGATGCGAACTTCCCCTACATCAACGCCAATATTTATAACGCCAAAACCGGTGAACATTACTTTACCCCATATTTAATTAAGCGCTATCAAGTCAAAGATGAAGACGGTCATTCTCATCAAATCAAAGTCGGTTACATTGGTTTTGCTCCGCCGCAAATCATGACTTGGGATAAGAAGAATTTAACCGGTAAAGTGACGGTTGCCGACATCAAGCAAACCGCTGAAAAATTGGTCCCAGAAATGAAAGCTCAGGGTGCCGATGTCATTGTGGCGATTCCTCACTCGGGCTTTTCTTCCGATCCTTATCGCGCTGGGGCGGAAAACTCGGTGTATTATTTATCGGAAGTCAAAGGCATTGATGCCATTGCCTTTGGTCATGCCCACGCCGTCTTCCCAGGGCCTGGGTTTGACAATATCCAAGGGGTCGACAATGTCAAAGGCACAATTAATGGCGTCGCCTCCGTTATGCCGGGCTATTGGGGCAACCACATTGGCATTATGGATCTGACCTTAGCCTTTAATAAGCAAACTGGGCACTGGCACACCACAGACGCCACCTCAGTCGCCCGCCCTATTTACGATGTCAAAGAGAAAAAGTCTCTTGCTAAGCCGGATCAAAACATCGTGACCGCGCTGGCCACCGATCACCAAGCCACTCGCGACTTTGTCAACCAACCGATTGGTCAATCAAGTGACGTGCTCTACAGTTATCTCGCCCTCGTTCAAGACGACCCTACTATTCAGATCGTGAACGCGGCACAAAAAGCGTATGTCGAGAACTTTATCCAAGGCGATCCGGATCTCGATGGTTTACCCGTACTTTCTGCAGCTGCGCCGTTTAAAGTCGGCGGTCGTAAAAATGATCCGACAGGCTATACTGAGGTAGAGGCCGGTCAATTGACCTTTAGAAACGCCGCTGATCTCTACCTTTACCCCAACACGCTCGTTGCCCTCAAAGTGAGTGGTAAACAAGTAAAAGAATGGCTTGAATGCTCTGCCGGTCAATTTAATCAAATCGATCCCAACCGTACTCAACCCCAGTCTTTGATCAATTGGGATGGCTTCAGAACCTATAACTTTGATGTAATTGATGGGGTTAACTACCAAATTGATGTCACCCAACCGGCGCGTTACGACGGCGAATGTCAGCTCATTAACCCAAGCTCACAACGCATTACCCATCTAAGCTATCAGGGCCAACCGGTCAGTGATACACAGACCTTTATCATTGCCACCAATAATTACCGCGCCTTTGGTAACAAGTTTGCAGGAACGGGCAGTCAATACATCGCTTTTGAAGCGCCGGATAAAAACCGTACCATCTTAGCCAACTACATTTCACGAGTTTCAAAAGAAACAGGGCAAGTGAGCCCAACCGCAGATAACAACTGGTCCATTGCCCCGATAGCCAGTGCGACGCCACTGGATATTCGCTTTGAAACCTCAGCCAGCGACAACGCAAAACGCTTTATCAAACAGCGCCAAAGCTATCCGATGAAGCGCATTGGTACTGATGATATAGGCTTTGCGATTTATCGCATTAACTTAAACCAGTCTAACTAAATAACTGATCACCCTAGCTGGTAAAAAAGCTCGATAACATCGTTAAGACAATCACGTGTAGAACAACTACTCGATGTCTTTTTTACCAGTGAAGAAGCCGCTTACCAGCAAGGTAAAAAAAACCTACTTTGAGTCCAATTTCAAAGTAGGTTTTTTATCGGCTAAATGCCAGTATAAAAATCGCTAAGACTCAGCGATACTGATCGAATCTAAATACGCGCGCCACCCGCCAAAATGGGTGATATCCGTTGCGCCCTGTAACCCTTCTGGCTGGCAAATAAAACCACTCACCCACTCGCCATCTTCGAGCTCAACCTTGCCAAGCCCAAGAGGAAAAGGAATTTGCGCTAACAAAGCTCCGACTGACCCCACCGGCAATTGCCACACTTCTATCTCGATGGCACTGTCACTAGATGGATCGCGAACCAACCCAGGGCGCTGTGGTCCATCGCCTGCTAACGCATAAAACCGATACTGTGGTGAGGTCTTACCACTGTATTGCCAAACTCCGCCAAGCTCGGTCAATTGATGGTTAAGCGGTAAGCCTTGCATATGTGCGCCGCACACCAAAACTGGCATCGTTTGCTGCTGAGAAAAAGTGAATGAAGGCTGTGCCGCCGGCGTTAACGTTTGACCGGTTGCGCCCAAAGGCAAATCAGCCACCTCTGTCCACTGCTCGCCCAGTGCCAGCAAACCGAGATCGGTCATCGCAGGGGCAAAAAAAGTTACGCCAAACGGACGACCTGAGTCGCCAAATGAACTTGGCAAAGCAATGGCGGCATAATCTAAGAGATTCATAAAGTTAGTGTAATAACCCAGGTTAGAATTGAGTTCAATGGGGTTCGCTTCTAACTCGGCAATGGTATAGATTGTACCTGCCGTTGGAGACATGACCAGATCCACCGCACTAAGGGCTTTATCGCACTCCGATTTATACCCTTGTAACTTGTACATGGCAGCAAAGGTATCGGCTGCGCTGTAGTTTTTGGCGCCGCCTATAATGGTTTCAATAACCGGCAGACACGCCTTAGGATCTTGCTCAAAGAAGGATTGAATGGCCACGTATCGCTCTGCAACCCAAGGCCCTTGATACAATAAGGTAGCAGCGTCTAAAAAGGGCTGTAAATCAAAGGGCACGATTGTCGCACCAAGTTTTTTAAGCCGTTCAACCGCTTGTTGATATTGCTGCTGGTATTCGCTGTTACCAAAAAAAGCCAATTGCTCTTGATGAGGGATCCCGACCTTAACCTGAGACCAATCACTAGGTAGGGACTGTTCTTGGTACGCACGCGCATAACAATCGCTTGCATCAAAACAATTCGCCACAGAAAAAACCCGCTGAGCATCTTCTACCGTACGAGCAAAAATGGTGACACAGTCTAAAGTCCGACACGCAGGCACAACACCTGAATTACTAAAAAGGCCCTTGCTAGGCTTGACGCCAATCAGATTATTAAACGCCGCAGGCACTCGCCCTGAGCCTGCGGTATCGGTTCCCAAAGAGAAAAACACTTGCCCACGAGCCACACTGATCGCACTACCAGAGCTCGACCCACCGGAAATATATTCAGGATCAAAACTGTTTTTTCCCGCGCCCCACGGACTGCGCACCCCAACTAACCCAGTGGCAAATTGATCGAGATTGGTTTTTCCTAGCGGCACCGCCCCCGCGTTGATCAATTGCTGAACAACAAATGCCGACTCTTGGGGTTGATAACGGTACGCTTCACATCCGGCGGTGGTATCGAGTCCTTCAAGGTCGATATTATCTTTAATGGCAAAAGGCACCCCATACAAAGGCAAACTCTGCGGATCTTGCTGCTCCAGAGTATCGATGTAGCCTTGCAATTGCTCGTCGCTGAGCAGAGATAACCAAGTGTTGTGATCATCTTCTCTCGCCAGTGCCAATTGCTGTTGTAAATAGCCCGACACGGTCAGGGACTTGGTTTGATAAGCGCAGATCAACGCTTCAATGGTTTGTGGTGAGCTCATTCTTGATTTCCTTATCCTAATTCGCTGTTAATGATGGCAAGTGCTTGACCTGCAGCCACTTGAGCGCCTTGCTCAATACACACTTCGTCAATGGTGCCTGACTCTGATGCCACCACTTCTAATTCCATTTTCATTGCCTCTAAAACCATGATCACATCGCCCGCTTTAACCTGATCACCAGGCTTAACCAGTGTTTGCCATAAACTGCCGGCGACATGGCTTTCCACCAAGGTTTGACTATCACTGAGTTCGCGCGGGGCAAGGGTTTGCTCTTCGACTTCTTCAACGACAAAGTCCGCTTGACCAGTCGCAATCCAACGCTGACGCTCTTGTTCAAAGGCCTTTTGTTGACGAGCCTTACAATGGACTATCTCGTCTTGGTGTTGTGCCAAAATATCGTGATAATCGGCCAATGAGAATTCCGTGTGTTCAATTTTGATGGGGTATTGACCCTGAGGATGGCTTTCACGAATCGTCAATAACTCTTCTGCACTCACTTCATAAAAGCGAATTTGGTCAAAAAAGCGCAGCAACCACGGTTTTTCAAACACCTCGGTTTGCTTGTAGCGGTTCCACATTTGCAAAGTACGACCGACAAATTGGTAGCCTCCTGGCCCTTCCATGCCGTAAACGCACATATACGCCCCGCCAATACCGACGGCATTTTCCGGTGTCCAAGTCCGTGCGGGGTTGTATTTGGTCGTCACTAATCGGTGGCGAGGGTCGAGAGGCGTCGCGACCGGAGCGCCTAAGTAAACATCGCCTAATCCCATCACTAAGTAACTGGCATCAAAGACGATCTTCTTCACCTCATCAACAGACTCTAAGCCATTAATTCGGCGAATAAACTCAATATTGTCAGGACACCAAGGGGCGTTTTTCCTAACTACTTCATCGTATTTTCTGATCGCGAGTCTGGTCGCTTCATCGTCCCAAGAGAGCGGTAAGTGCACCACGCGAGCGGGCACAGTGAGCGCATCGATATCTTTTAGCGACTTTTCAATGTCGACTAAGATGTCTAACAATTTGGCGCGAGGTAAACGCAGGTTGTCATAGTGAATTTGTAAAGAGCGAATCCCCGGTGTCAGTTCGGTGATTTCGGCTAAATCCAATTCTTGCAGTTTGAGCATTAAAGCGTGAGCTCGAAAGCGCAAGGCAATATCAAGGACTTGCGGGCCGTATTCGACTAACAAGAAATCTTCACCACTCGGGCGATAAACGACCTGCTCCCCAACGTCCTGTGCGCTCAGTGTCTTGATCACTGGCGAGCTTAGCTCTGCAGGGCTTTGTTTCTCTTCACTGAGAGTCAACTGCTCAATATCGAGCAATTGTTGGCGTTCTGCTTGCTCTGCGTCTTCGACACTGACTGGAATAAAACGCAACGTATCACCGGCTTTAAATTGGCCGACTTTCCAAAGATCGGCCTTAATAATTGTCGCTGGGCAAACAAACCCACCTAGGCTTGGTCCATCAGGCCCCAAGATCACCGGCATATCTCCGGTAAAATCAATGGTACCCACCGCATAAGCATTATCGTGAATATTCGACGGATGCAAGCCTGCCTCACCGCCATCTTGACGCGCCCATTGAGGTTTTGGCCCAATCAAACGCACCCCCGTGCGGCTCGAGTTAAAATGCACTTTCCAGGTCGCAGAGAAAAATTGTTCGATATCGTGGTCGGTGAAAAAGTCCGGCGCGCCATGTGGGCCGTAAATCACGCGTACACACCACTCTTTTTTCAGCTTAGGTAGCGCAGCTTTACTGGGCACGGTTGATGGGCGCGCTTGACACGGGTTGATTGGCAACACATCACCGGCTAAGAGCGCTCTGCCGGCGTGGCCGCCAAACTGTCCCAGAGTAAAAGTCGCTTGGCTGTCTAGGTAACGCGGACAATTAAAGCCGCCCTCTAACAATAAGTAACTGCGCGCCCCCTCTCCTGAAATTCGCCCCAACTTTAACGTTTGCGAAGCGCTGACCTCGATGACTTCCCCCATCGCCACAGCACGGCCATCAAGCTCTGCAGCAATATTTGCCCCGGTAAGAACAAAGCGGGAGGTGGTGTTAAAGGTCAGGGTTGGCCCCGAAATGATCATCTCTAACCCCGAACAGGTGAGATCGTTGCCAAGCAATTGATTACCAATACGAAAGCTCAGTGAGTCCATCGGTCCTGAGGGCGGTACCCCAATGTGCCAATACCCTTTGCGCCCCGGGTAATCTTGTACTGTCGTTTGTGTTCCACCGCTGATCACATCCACTGTGCTTGGTTGATATTCAAAATCATTTAATGAACGGGTTAATACATCTCCTTGGCGTACAACAGGCCAGGCGAGCAGTTGCGATAAATACGCTCGGTTGTGCTCGATGCCGTAGATATCGATTTCATGTAACGCCTGCTCCAATTGGTTTAGGGCTTGCTCTCGAGTGTCTTGATGAACAATCACTTTCGCCAACATAGGATCAAAAAAGGGCGACACCTCAACACCGGCTTCAATCCAATGTTCGATTCGAAGCCCGCTCATCTGTGGCCATTGCACATGGCTTAATAAGCCGGCACAAGGTTGAAAGTTTTTATTGGCATCCTCAGCATATAAGCGCACTTGTATTGCGTGGCCATTGGGGCTGCGTTGTTGAGTAAAAATCTCGCTTTCAAGTTGACCGGCGCCCAGTTTGATCATCCACTCGACCAAATCGACACCAAACACTTCTTCTGTTACCCCATGTTCAACTTGTAAACGAGTATTCACTTCCAAAAAGTAAAACGCTTCATCGGCTTGATCTAATACAAACTCCACCGTACCGGCATTGCGATAATTCACCTGCTGGGCTAATCGAATCGCGGTCTCTTGCAGGGCTTGACGGGTTTGTTCAGACAAATTAGGCGCAGGGGTTTCTTCGATCACTTTTTGATTGCGTCGCTGCGCCGAACAATCGCGCTCGCCCAACGCCGCGACTTGACCTTGCCCATCACCAAAGATTTGCACTTCAATATGGCGTGCGCGCTGGATAAATTTTTCAATAAAGACGCCATCGTTGCTGAAATTGTTTTCACTTAAACGCTTGACGGAGTCAAAGGCTTCACTTAATTGCGTTTCGCTATCGCAACACTGCATGCCAATGCCGCCTCCCCCTGCAGTGCTTTTGAGCATAACGGGATAACCAATGCGTTTGGCTTCTAGGAGCGCTTGATGCTTATCACTTAAGAGTTTGCTGCCTGGCAAGAGTGGGACGTTTGATTGTTCGGCAATAGCACGGGCCGAGTGCTTTAAGCCAAAGGTGTTCATTTGCTCTGCCGTTGGGCCGAGAAAAACCACCCCTTGTGATTCACATAAGGTAACGAAATCTGGGTTTTCGCTTAAAAAACCATAGCCAGGGTGAATGGCTTGGGCGCCGCAGCGCTTGGCAATGTCGAGCACCTTGCCTTGGTCCAAATAGGTTTGCGTCGCCGGCCCTGCGCCTAAGGAGTAGGCTTCATCGGCTTGTAAAACGTGTAAACTCTTCGCATCGGCTTCACTGTAAATCGCGACACTGGTGATCCCCAGTTTTTTTAGTGTTCTTATCACGCGACAAGCAATCGCACCACGGTTAGCAATCAAGACTTTATTGAACATACCAACATCCATTGTCACACCGGGCCGTCCCGGGATAAAAAAGAGCTCTCGTTGGAGGTCGTCCTCTCAGCTCATGAACAATTTTTCGACTGATCAATCCCAGATCAGAACTTCAATCGGCGTCGGGTTATACGCATTACACGGGTTATTGAGCTGTGGGCAATTTGAAATTAAAACAATCACATCCATCTTGGCTTCTAATTCCACATATTTACCTGGGCCACTAATGCCATCTTCAAAGGTCAAGCCGCCTTCTGCGGTAATCGGCACGTTCATAAAGAAATTAATGTTATGAGTGATGTCTCGCTTACTCATGCCAAACTCTTCGTTTTCGGACACCGCCAATAGCCAGCTATCGCGACAAGAGTGCATGTGCTTTTTTTCGATGTCATAACGCACCGTATTGCTTTCTGAGGCACAAGCTCCGCCTAGGGTATCGTGACGGCCACATGTATCGGCCACAATATTGAGCATTGTCTTACCCAAATTAGACACCAATGCACTGCCGGCGGTGAGATAGACATTGCCTTGCTCGCGCAGGGTATCCATCACGCTATAACGCTCTGTGGGATCGGCAGCGCTATAAAATAAGGTGTCTGCAGCTTGGTTACCTTCGAGATCTAAAATTCGTAATGTCTGCCCTTTTTTAACCACTTTCATGTAGTAATCACCCGCAGGGACTTTGTC
>JBFGYW010000066.1:0-15199 GCA_041587235.1 Vibrio sp. | reverse complement strand
GCGTAGTCGGCAGCCATTGCCGCCTCCCCCCGGCAATGTGTTCCTGCTTTTACTGACTCAGTATCATATGAGTGGTGGCAAATCGTGCCGCTGCTTACTCGCTCAGTTTCATTGACATACCGGCAACCGGTGCCACCGCCTTGTGGATAAGTCGACGTTTGGCGATTTGAGGCTTGCTGAGATTGACTGGGATTTGAAGCGGTTTTAAGGCCATTTTCTGAGCGATCTGCCTGAGTCCACTGAGCAGATTGTGCATGAACACTTTGCTGAGGCTTCGCGGGTAAGTCGAGACTTTTCTTGCTCGGTAAATCAAGGCTTTTAACAACGCTGTTCGCCTGACTTGGTTCATCACTTTGATGCATTTGTTCGAGATAGGCCTGCTCGATTTTCTGCTCGTTCAAAAAGTAAAAATTGCTGCGCTGACCGCCTTTGCCATTGGTGCGGTTTTGAATTTCTATCCAACCATGCTTAACAAGATAAGTTAGCTGATTGCGCACCGAGCGCTCTGAGATTTCGCACTTAGCCGCTAGGTAACGATGAGAGGGAAAGCACACGCCGTTGCCATTGGCGTTATCGGCCAGTTTCAGCATTACGAGCTTACTCATGCCAGTGCCAATTTCGATGCAAAACACTTTTCTTAACAGTGGATTAGACATTGTTCTACCTCACTATTTGGGGCTTGATATGTGTAGTTAAGGTTAGCAATTTGTCAGGAGAGCTCAGGTTGGTTTGGCGAGATTTGGATGGTAAGTCAAACAAACTACTGCTTAGTGGGGCGTTTTTTGTGATCTAGGTTGAGTGATAGTTATAAATATAATTGACTGACTTTTCGGTAGAATGAGAATAATAGCCAATATAGGCCACATCAACTTCAACCATGCCAATTTATTCGCCGCAACATTTAACCCTCGAATCTGCATTACCACGCATGGGCATGGTAACGAGTTCAGTCCTTCAACATGGATAACAAACCAAATGGATTATCATGCTCACTATGGCCACGCCCTTACGCCTCCAACCTGGCGATAATTGACTCCAGTGGTAAGCCCTTTTCCTTAATTAACGCCACCACCGATTCAATATCCTGCTCGCGATTTAACGCCATCGCCTGCTCAATCTCCTCAATTAAAGACAAAGACTGCGCGCGACTTAACGAACGAAATTGAGCAATCCGTTCGGCAGAACTCAGCGCCATCAACGACTGCGCCGCTTGGCCCTTGGCTGCTGACTCAACGGCAAGGATTGGCGCCTTAGCTTCGGGCGGCTCCGACCTCGACTCACCCTGCGACACACAAAGCTGCGCCTCTTTTAATGCAGACTCCTGAATCGGATAAATATTGCCCACGACCCCAGCCGCGCAATCACTTTGACTGACCATTTTTTCCATTTGCGCCACAGATAATGCATCAGAGGATAACTTCACCGCCTGATAGCCAGACTTGCTATTTAATAAATCAGAATAAAACGCCAAGGTCGGCAACATAAAATTTAAATGCTTCAACAAATGCTGCTCAAACTGCTTCATCTCCTTGGGCTTAACATAACGCTGCTGCTTGGCTTGCTGTAACCCGTGCGATAACACATGCTTCACCGACTGCAAACGGCTCTCAGACACCACCTCAACATTTTTATGCTCAATGACTAATGCCTCTTCCTTCGACTTAATCACCTCAAGGCGATTGCGCAGCGACTTAATACAGCCTTGCAACAACTTCTCATCAAAGTTCGACGTCGACACCTGCGCCTCGCCTTTAATTGCCCTGCTCGAGCCCACCTCCTCTTGAGGCGTGTGTAACGCTCTTAACTCCCGCTTCACCTCAGACATAAAATTATTCAGCGACTTACAATCCGACGGCGTCGAACCGGTAAACAAAGGCTTAGGTACGCCGTCTATTAACACCTTTAAATGATTGTTCTGCGCCCGCTCATAGCGAAACGGCGTTTTCGTGCCTAAGGTATCGCCTAAAAACTTAATCACCCGTTTTTGATACTTGGTGTAATTCACTTGCTTAGTCATCGTCTTATACCCTCAATCTGCTACATCACTTGGCCAATGTGACTTGACCAATAGAAACTAAACTCATAATCTACCAACCACCGTGACAGGTAAATACTGAATACATAAACATGTAGCATAACTAGACAGGGATCACCTCACCATGAGCAAATGGCCAATACGCTGGGATTTATTATTTCGCTACCGCATGATAGAAATTATCGCGCTCTGGGAAGGCCGCTTAACCACCAGCCATTTGATGCAACACTTTGGTATTGGCAGGCAACAAGCGTCAAAAGACATCAATACCTACCTTGCCGACATTGCGCCGGGCAACTTGGTGTACGATAAATCCCTTAAAGGCTACAAGCCCAGCGACACCTTTGCCCCTGCATTGTCCAATGGCCACGCCGACGAGTATTTACACCTCCTAGCGCGCAGCGAAGACATGACTGATACCTTTCACGAGCTCAACATGGGCTTTGAGAACACACAGCGCGTACACCCCGTCACTCGCAACCTCTCGGCCCAAGTGCTACGGCCATTGGTACAAGCGATACGCGAAAAAAAACGTGTCGATATTAGCTACACACCGCTAAAAGATGGCGAACTGGTTGAGCGTATTATCTCACCGCACACCCTGGTCTGGACGCCACTGCGCTGGCACGTTCGCGCTTATTGTGAACACGCCCAAGATTACCGAGACTTTGTACTAAGCCGAATTCACGGCACGCCAGACATCAACGACAACATTCGCTTTTTAAAGACTTCCGATACACTGTGGAACACCAACATCACGATCAAACTCACGCCAGATACGCGTTTGAACGACAAGCAACAAGCGGTGATCGCCAAAGATTATGGCATGCAAGACGGGGTACTCGATATTCATACCAATGCTTCCTTGATCCGCTATTGGCTCGATACCTACAACATTGATATTCACACTTTAAAGTCGAGTCCTCAGAGCCAGCAGATCACGCTAGCAAATTACGATGAGCTGATGCCTTATTTGTCGTAAAGAAAACCCAGAAAAAAACCAAACCTTTATTTTTTGATTTTGACCTTACTTGATCCTTGAGCTAGATAGAGAAATTAACGGGACACTCACCTATTTCGAAAATTAACGGGACACTCACCTATTTCGACGTCTTAAATACATGCGTGTCCCGAACTCTTTGCCTGTTCTAGACTGTCCTTCACTGTCTTAAACTTTTTTACCTTGCCACTTGCAGCGCAGCGATCTTGTAACGAAGTGATCTTGCCCCTGTCTTTTACTGTCTTTGGTTGAAATAGCGGGACACTCATCTATTTAAATCGAGCAAATTATGTACTTCATTTTTTAGCACAACATATTGTCACAATACCACGTGATGCGACCCCTTCTTGAACCTTGTGTTATGTGCTTTTACAATAAAGTAAATTCCCTTTTTAGTCCTTTTTATGTCTAGATATGATGTAGATATCGCCGAAACCCAATATCAACCAGGCTCCAATGATCAGGTACTTTTAAACAAGCTTAACATTACTGATGTGAGTGAAATTAATGATGTTGAGGCAATACTCTTGGTTAAGCTATATGAAAAGATATTTTCATCTAATGACTCCGCATTTAGCTTAAACTTTCAAACGGTCATCGACTGGCATCGCCAATGGCTGGGCAACATCTATCCTTGGGCTGGAAACATTAGAAATGTTAGGGTGTGGAAAAACGATTTTGAGTTTACTGCACCACTCCAAATAGAACGCCAAATATTTAAATTTCAAGCAGATTACTTATCACAGCAACAGTGCTTAGTTAACTTTACTAAAGAAGAACTTGTCTGTTTTCTTGCTAGAAGTCACGTGGAGTTTATTTTGATCCATCCTTTTAGAGAGGGAAACGGAAGAATTAGCAGACTTATGATGGATTACATTAGTCAGGAGGCGGGATATGGTCTACTCGATTATTCCCTGTGGGATCAGCACAAGGAATTCTACATTCGTTCCATACATGCTGGTGTTGGCGGTGATTATCAGCATATGGAGCGTCTTGTACGTGATATATTAGACGGCTAACGACAAAGATTCGTACTTGCGCTTATCTAATTTTAATTTGCGTTCTATTGACTTTACAGACTTTCCTGTCTCAATCGCCGTCGAACTTGCAACAGAGCGAAGAATCATAGCTTGAGTGACTTTTTTCTTTTCAACTCTCATTTAGTATCCCGATGCGTTCATTACAACCGTTTCTACGATCTTATATCAACGATACGATTTTATCAATGTTCGGGGATGAGCCGGGCACATAACAAAAAATAGAAATAACGGGACACTCACCTATTTCCACCGCTCAATTTCATGCATGTCCCGCACTCTTGATGTCTTTTCCTTGCCACTTGCAGCGCAGCGTCCTTGAGAGAAGCGACATTAACAGATGGTTTGCTCAAACAAAAAGAGAAGCCAGACATAGGTTTAAACACCACTAACCCCATCTCGATCAAAAAAACGCCGAATTTGTCACTCTATAATGACTTACCAGCTCGGAAACAAGAGGAACGGTAATGAAAAATCTGATTGACCAATTTGATGAAAAAATTCACCACCCCGATCTCGGCATATTAATTTTAAGAGTGGGATTTAGCGTAATGCTATTGCTGCACGGTATTAACAAAGTCACCCATGGGACTGACTTTATTCAAGGTTTACTGATTGAGTTACACTTACCCGCGTTTATCGCTTATGGGGTTTACGTTGGTGAGATTATCGCTCCACTGTTGATAATTGTAGGCGTCTTTACGCGATTATCAGCCTTAGTCATGATAGCAACCTGCCTCGTGGTCATTGGGCTTGTGCATATGGGGGATTTTTTCACTCTCGACTCGCATGGCGCCTGGTCTGTTGAAAGTATTGCCACTTACCTATTTGCCTCATTAACCATCATGTTGATGGGCTCAGGTAAATATGCCCTTCGCCCTGACCGTTAATCTTATCTGCTCCAGCTCAGCAAGAAGTGAAACACCATTGAATTTACCTCAGCCAATGGTGTTTCACTGTCCCACACGGCCCAGTGACTGCCCTTCACTGTTTTAAACTGCAGTTTACTGTGTTTTACTGTCTGTCTCTTATGTATCAATAGGATATGAAAATGCAAAACAACGTCAATCTTCTCGTCACACTGAAAGCGAAGGAAGATAAGCTTTCAGAGTTTAAAGAAATTCTCGCCAAATTGTGCTCAGAAAGCCAAAAAGAACCCGGCTGTATTGAATACTGCTCAGGTGAAGTGATTGATGAAAACACCTTTTTTATCAAAGAGTGTTGGGAAAACGAAGAGGCTCTAGAGCAGCATAAGCAAACGTCTCATTTTCTGGAATTAGGCCCATTGCTCGGTGACTGCACAACCTTAATCGAACTCAAGCGTGTGCAGTGGAATCAATAACCCCTGTCGAATAACAGTGGCAAAAAATAGCGGGACACTCACCAATTTCCACCGTTCAATTTCATGCGTGTCCCGCACTCTTTACCGTTCTAGACTGTCTTTAACTTTTTACCTTGCCACTTGCAGCGCAGCGATCTTGCAACACAGTGATCTTGCCTCTGTCTTTTACTGTGTTTGACTGTCTTACACTGTGTATAACTGTCCTAGACTGTCCTTCACTGTATTTTTCTATAGTCGTTTTTCCATCCGTAAAAGGCCCCAAGCCTCTCCGTGGAAAAAGCGAGAACCTTTTTCATAAGATGTAACCGTAAAACCCAATGACTCATAGCAATGTATCGCCACTCTATTTTGTTCAAATACAGCTAATGACAATAAGCTAGCGCTGTGTTTTTCTTTCGCTAAATCAATCAATTGGCCAAGCATGAGCTTTGAAATACCCTTACCACGAAAACTGGCTGAAACAAACACACGACATATTCTGAAGTGAGATTCAGTCACTTTGAACAGTTCTATATAACCCGCACTCTGACCTGAGACCACAAAGACAAAGGGAAATACGTCCGGTTGCGAGCAATGCTTACTAATTTGCGTCGAGTCCAAAGGGAACTCAAAGTTTGGTCCGCCCCATTGATAGTTCAATTTATCCGAATCAATCCAACTGATAAGTAGGTGATGATCGCGCTTTTCAAATGCTCTAAGTTCCATTCTGCCTCTAATGTGATATTTACAGGACACTCACCTATTACGATATTTACAGCATATTTACAGGACACCCACCTATAGAAATAACGGGACACTCACCTATTTCCACCGCTCAATTTCATGCATGTCCCGCACTCTTGACTGTCTTTTCCTTGCCACTTGCAGCGCAGCGATCTTGCAACGAAGTGATCTTGCCCCTGTCTTTTACTGTGTTTGCCTGTCTTACACTGTGTCACACTGTTCTAGACTGTCCTTCTCGGTGTAGTATTTTATTGACAGCACGAAAGCTATAGTAGATATTTATTGTATCTATAGAAAATAAGTGTTTGTGATGCGAAAAAAAATGCACACAATTTGGGTGACATTTGTAACGTTAGTAGTTTTAACACTATCTAGCGCTCTCCCTGCTTCACCTCTTATTTCTGTCAATGCTCACTCATCACCTAAAATGAGTATGGCAACCGATTCGAGTGGTTCACACTGCGATTCACCTCAACAAAATATCGCTAGTGACAACACTATATGCTGTGATGATAAAGCCTCAGAAAACCAATGCTACAGTCATTGCTTCACTGTCCATACTACTTTTACCCCATCGACTTATAATTTTTCACAAAGTTTCGGCCTCGTTCTTATTTCAAAAGAACTGAACAATCAAATTAACTCAATTTCCAGTTCACTTTTCCGTCCCCCTATCGCTTAAATTCCATCAGATGATCTCGATCATCACTCTCTTTTCACGCGCATTTCTCGCGTGACTCATTCTGTTTGCAAGCGATTAGTTTTGCTAATCACTTACACCTGTAAATGATTGGAATTAAAAGTGAAAATCAAAACCGTATCTCTAGCACTGCTATTAAATGCTGTGCTAACACCTTCCTATGCCAGTGAAGGCCAATTGACGTTAAATAACATTATTGAACTTGCGGTAGCCCGTGATCAGGGCGTCGTTCAGCTCAACTTACAATCCTTATCACTTAAGGAAACCGGAATCGCCAGCGCAACCTTGTTAGACCCAAAAGTGAAATTTGGAGTGGGTGGTCTACCTGTCGACAGTTTTCAGTTCGATGATGATGCCATGACCAATATTTCTATTGGACTCTCTCAACAGTTCAGCCGTGGCGCCACACTCGATTTATCAAAAAAACATTATCAGCAACAGGCTCAGGCGATGAATTATAAGGCAGATCTGCGAAAACTTGATATCGCCAAAAGTATTACGCAGCTGTGGATAGAGCTAAACTACCTGACTCGTGAGAGTGAGCTTATTAATGAAATGCATCAACTCATGCAGCAAATGCGCCGCTTTATTGAGACCAACTACTCGCTCGGTAAAAGTGAAACACAAGACTTGCTTTACGCTGAGCTTCAGGTAAGTCAACTCAACGAGCAAATCCAGAAAAATCGTCAAATGCAACAGCGTATTCGTGCACAACTCTCTGAGTGGGTGGAACCTGAATACCTTCAACAAGCTCAACTAAATGACTCTTTAGAAAACCACTGGCAATCATTGCTCGCTATCGACAAAACCCGCAACTCTGACTCGATGGCGTATTTTGATTTACTGGCAACTCACCCGAAAGTCAAAGCCGTAGAACAAATAATACAGAGCAAACAAACTCAAGTGTCTATCGCTGAGCAATCTTACCGACCTCAGTTCGGTGTTGAAGTGGCATATGCCTTCAGACAAGCGAACAGTATGAATGGACAGCCCGCATCCGATTTAGTCAGCGCTTATTTAACGATGGATATACCTCTATTCACTGATAAAAAACAAGATCGACAATACTCAGCAGCACAACATCGTCTTAGTGCGGCCAAATCTCAAAAAGATCGCCTTTTGGTTCAGATGAATGCCAGAGTCAACACCCTGATTTCCGATAAACACAATTTGCAAGGCCGTATTAACCGCTATCAAAAAGTGTTAGTCAAACAAGCCAAAGAACGTACTCAAGCCATTGAACGTGGGTATGAAAATAATACCGCTCAGTTTAGTGAACTCATTAGTGCAGCCAAAGATGAGCTCATGATCGCGAAAGAACAGGCGCGTTTAGTGGCCGACATAAACAACACCCAAAATGAACTTGCCTATGTACTCAACCGCTACGACCAAAATATCACTGAACTGAGTACCGCTTATGAGCTTGAGGAGAACAATCAATGAAATCACTACCTGTAGCTGCATTGGCACTGCTTATCGGTGGCATTTTAGGTTTTTCCGCAAATCAATACTTTATGGGCGGGCATGAAATGGGCCCAGGCTCTATATCCGATGCAGAAGAAAAAGAACCTCTTTATTGGGTGGCCCCCATGGATCCTAACTATCGCCGAGATTCTCCGGGCAAGTCTCCAATGGGGATGGACCTTATCCCTGTATACGATGAAACCTCCTCAAACCAATCAAAGAAAGGCACGGTTAAGATTGACCCAGCAGTAGAAAACAATCTCGGCGTTAAAACCGCCAGTGCCTCTTTCAATAAATTGACACCGCAAATTGATACCGTGGGATACATCAAGTTTGATGAAAGTCGTTTGTGGCAAATCAACAGCCGAGTGACTGGCTGGATAGACCACCTTAATGTGAATACAGTTGGAGAACAGGTATCTAAAGGTGATGTGCTTTTTACTCTTTTCTCTCCTGAATTAGTGAAAGCACAAGAAGAATTGCTCAATGCCTATCGCACTGGTCGTAAAGGGTTGATTAACGCTGCGAGAGAGCGCCTGGTTGTGCTGGGGATGGATAAAAACCAGATTAACCAGGTGGTAAAACAAGGACGAACGAGCAAAAACATCGCGATAAACGCCCCTGCTAATGGTGTGATCGCTCAATTAAACATCCGCAAAGGAGGTTACATATCACCCGCTCAAACGGTTATCAAAGCAGGGCCGCTCGATGAGGTTTGGGTCGATGTAGAAGTATTTGAGCGTCAAGCACACTGGGTTGAAATAGGCACTCGTGCCTCTATGGTACTAGCCGCTATTCCCGGTCGAACCTGGCAAGGAAACGTTGATTATATCTATCCCATTTTAGATGCGAGAACAAGAACGCTTAAAGTGCGCTTAACGTTTTCAAACCAAGATGGCCTACTCAAACCCAATATGTTCGCTAACGTGATACTTCAGGCAGAATCGAAAACACCAGTCCTAACTATCCCACGAGAATCGGTCATTCGCTCGGGGGGGATGACCCGAGTTGTGCTGTCTGAAGGCAATGGAAACTACCGCTCCGCAAGAATCGAGGTGGGCAGAGAAGCCGGAGACGTTATTGAGGTTATGTCTGGCCTCTCTGAAGGAGATAAGGTCGTCACCTCCGCTCAATTTATGCTCGACTCTGAATCCAGTCAAACCGCAGAGCTAGAGCGAATCAATGGCGTGCAGGCCAAGAACTCTAGTGTCTGGGTCAAAGGACAAGTTACCGACATGATAGTTGGACATCGCATGGCGACGATTAATCATCAACCCGTTGAAGAGTGGCAATGGCCAGGAATGGTCATGAACTTTCACTTTGCTGAGGGTTTGGATATAGCCATGATTGAACCCGGTCAATCTATCGAGTTTGAAATTCACAAAACCGACTCTGGTCAATATGAAATTCTCGACTTCAACGTCGGCGACTCTGATATCACCAACGAGGTTTGGAGCACTGGGAAGATAAGTATGCTCATGGCCGATTTTGGTATGTTAACTGTCGTGCACGACCCCATCCCTGATTGGTATTGGGAGGCGGGAGAAATGAACTTCTCTGTAGATGAGAGCATCAACTTAAACCACTTTACCGAAGGGCAGTCAGTTCGGTTTCTCATCAACCGATCAGATAGTGAGCCCAAACTGGTTGCACTTGAGTCAGTCGGAGGCAATCAATGATCCCTAACATTATAAGATGGTCCATCAACAATCGTTTTGTCGTCCTTGTTTTGACTTTGTTGCTCGTTTTTGCCGGTGTGTTTAGCATAAAAAACACCCCTATCGATGCACTGCCTGATCTCTCTGATGTTCAGGTTATCATCAAAACAAGTTACCCAGGACAAGCCCCGCAAGTCGTCGAAGATCAGGTGACTTACCCATTAACGACAGCCATGCTAGCTGTACCAGGTGCAGAAACCGTACGTGGCTACTCTTTCTTTGGAGATTCCTATGTTTATATCATTTTTAATGATAATACAGATATGTACTGGGCTCGCTCTAGAGTACTGGAGTATCTCAGCCAGGTCTTACCGAACCTCCCTGACAATGCCAAGCCAACACTTGGGCCAGATGCCACGGGTGTCGGCTGGGTTTACAGTTATGTCCTTCAAGACAAAAGCGGTAAACACGATTTATCTGAGCTTCGAAGTTATCAAGACTGGTTCTTAAAATATGAGCTACAAACCGTTAATGGGGTCTCAGAAGTCGCTACCGTTGGCGGTATGGTTAAGCAATACCAAATACACATTGATCCTGCCAAATTACGTGCTTACGACCTCACACTACAACAAGTCAATGAGGCGATTAGACTGGGTAATCAGGAGACGGGGGCATCAGTAATTGAAGTCGCTGAAGCAGAGCATATGGTACGAACAACGGGGTACTTGTCCGGTATAGAAGATATTAAAGCACTGCCACTTAAGGTGACCGAAAAGGGAACCCCATTACTATTGGGTGATATTGCTGATATCAATCTGGGGCCTCAGATGCGTCGAGGTATCTCTGAGTTTAACGGCGAAGGTGAAGCCGTTGGCGGTGTGATTGTGATGCGTTTTGGGGAAAATGCCAGTAATGTCATCAGCAATGTAAAGCAGAAACTTGTTGAGCTTAAATCCAGCCTGCCAGAAGGCATTGAGATTGTTGCCACTTACGATCGCTCAACACTGATCAATAAAGCGGTCGACAACCTGTGGGAAAAACTGGCGGAAGAGTTTTTTGTGGTCGCCATTGTGTGTGCGCTTTTTCTCTACCACATCCGCTCATCGTTAGTCATTGCACTTAGCTTACCCGTGGGTATTTTTTCAGCTTTTATCATCATGTATTGGCAAGGGATTAACGCCAACATAATGTCACTAGGAGGGATTGCGATTGCGATTGGTGCCATGGTTGACGGCGCTATCGTGATGATAGAAAACGTGCATAAACATATTGAGCGAACGCCGTTAACAGATAAAAACCGATGGCAGGTAATTGGGAAAGCTGCGCAAGAAGTCGGTGCACCATTATTTTTTTCACTTCTTATCATTACGCTGAGCTTTGTACCGGTATTTGCGCTCGAAGGGCAAGAAGGTAAAATGTTCTCGCCACTGGCATTCACCAAGACCTATGCCATGGCGGCAGCTGCAGGCTTGTCTATTACTCTGGTGCCTGTATTGATGGGGTATCTGGTACGGGGAAAAATTCTACCTGAGCACAAAAACCCCATTAACCGTTTTCTGATCTCCTTATATAAACCGATACTTAACATCAGTCTTAAATACCCGAAAAGTATCGTGCTTATTGCACTTATCCTGATGTCATCCTCTTATATCCCTATTGCCAAGATGGGGAGTGAGTTTATTCCCCCTCTGGACGAAGGCGACTTAATGTACATGCCGACAACCTATCCGGGTATTTCCATCGGTAAAGCTCGCGAGCTCTTGCAACAAACAAACAAGCTAATAAAAACCGTGCCTGAGGTGAAAACAGTATGGGGCAAGGTTGGCCGAGCTGAAAGCGCTACAGACCCAGCTCCGCTAACCATGATTGAGACGGTTATTCAGTTAAAACCGAAAGAAGAGTGGCGTGAAGGAGTCACCACGGATTCTCTAAGGCAGGAATTTGACAATCTCATCCAATTCCCCGGGTTAACCAATGCCTGGGTAATGCCGATCAAAACTCGTATCGATATGTTGTCGACAGGTATTAAAACCCCAATCGGGATAAAAATAGCCGGTCCTGATCTCAAAGTGATTGAAAGCATTGGGGCAAAGATCGAACCTATCCTCGATACCATTGAAGGTACCGCGTCAGTCTATGCTGAACGTGTTGCTGGGGGCAGATATGTGACTATTGATATTAAGCGCAAAGAAGCCGCCCGCTATGGTCTTAGTATCACACAAATCCAGCAAGTAATTTCAACCTCAATAGGCGGTATGAATATTGGTGAGACAACGGAAGGTCTAGAGCGTTATCCAATTAATATTCGATATCCTCAGACATATCGAGATTCGGTTGAGAAACTGAAAAATCTTCCACTGGTGACACCAAGTGGAGCACATATCGCACTTGCAGACGTGGCGGAGGTCCGTTTTGAAGATGGCCCACCGATGATTAAAACTGAAAATGCACGTCCAAACGGCTGGGTTTTTGTCGATATTTCTGGCCGCGATCTTGGTTCGTATGTCGCACAAGCAAAACAAAGCGTATCCGAACAACTGATATTGCCAGCGGGTTATTCCCTCGCCTGGTCTGGGCAATACGAATACATGGAACGCGCAAAAGCCCGGCTTAGTATCGTCACACCCGTCACCATTGCCATCATCATGTTGCTTTTGTATTTCAGCTTTAGACGTGTTGGCGAAGTCATGATCATCATGCTCACTCTGCCTCTGGCGATGGTCGGCGGACTCTGGTTGATGGACTACCTGAACTACAACTTTTCTATAGCGGTTGGCGTAGGCTTTATCGCCCTATCTGGTGTCGCGGTAGAGATAGGGGTCATTATGTTGGTTTACCTCAATCAAGCATGGCATTACCGAAAGCTTGATTTAAAGGAAAACAAAAAACCTCTAACATCACAAGATTTACAAGAATCCATTATCGAAGGCGCTGGACTACGCGTTCGTCCCATCATGATGACGGTTCTCACAGTCATTATCGGCTTAATCCCAATTATGCAGGGTTCCGGAACGGGCTCCGAAGTTATGCAACGTATCGCTGCACCTATGATTGGGGGGATGGCCTCGGCAATCATACTCACCCTGCTGGTTCTGCCAGCAATTTTTAAACTCTGGAAACAGTACGAAGTTAACTCGTAAACACACTCAAGATCTCCTACTTTCACAAAGGGCTATATTAATGAAAACGCAACTGAGGTTTATTATGAAAAAGACAATCAGCACTCTGGTATTAATTCTACTTTCTGGCAGTGTCATTGCAGATGAGCAACACAACCATTCTGAAATGGGTGATGTAAAAATGGATCATTCTAACATGGCGATGGAAGGTATGTCTGATGTCGGTATGTCTGCAAAAGGTTCCAAACCAGATAAAGTGGTTTATGTACTCTTATCTGATGATATGACTATTCGCTTCAAGCAAGAGATCACAATTGAGCCAAATGATGTCGTACAGTTTGTAGTGATGAACTCGGGTAACATTGACCATGAATTTTCTATAGGGAGCCCTGCAGAACAAGTTAAGCATCGAAAGATGATGAAAAGTATGGGAAATCACGATCACGACACCGGTAGTAGTGTGACAGTGAAACCAGGCAAAGCAAAACAACTGCTGTGGCACTTCCATGGCGACAACAACATCGAATTTTCATGTAATATCCCAGGTCACGCAGAAGCAGGGATGGTTAAAACCATAAAAATTTAAACACGTCCAAGAAGCTATAATATAAAGGCTGTGATTTCATTTATGAAACACGACCCTTAGCAACTTAATCGCCAAACCTCGCCCAAATGGGCGGGGTATAAGACGTCAATTTCGATAACCTATTGTACCAATATAACTAAATCACAGATTAAAAACTCGATAGCGTTGGTCAAAAATAACGGGACACCCACCTATTTCCACCGCTCAAATTCATGCGTGTCCCGTACTCTGTGCCTTTCCTACACTGTCCTATACTGTATTTCACTGTCTTCAACTTTTTACCTTGCCACTTGCAGCGCAGCGATCTTGCAACGAAGTGATCTTGCCCCTGTCTTTCACTGTGATTTACTGACTTAACTGCTCACCATAAGCCTCAATTTTCTCTCGCCAAGCCAGTTTCGCCAGCCATTCAGGCGGCAACCCCTCAAGGGAATAAAACGCCCCCGCTAATTGACCATAAATGGCGGCGGTCGTATCGGCATCATCACCTAAATTAGCCGCTAACAGCGCCCCTTCAGCAAAATTATCACTGTGAACAAAACACCAAAGCGCCGCCTCTAACGCATCAACCACAAAGCCAGTCCCATTGATCTCATCGCGCGATTTAGACACAAACGCACCTGAGACCAGAGCGAAAAAATCCTCATGCACATCAGTAAACTCAGATTTAAGGGAAGACAACAACGCCGTCTTATCACGCTCGCCGTGAAATACCTCATCCATTAAGTACGCCATTATTTGACAGCCCTGAATCGCTCTTGGCTCGGCATGAGTCACAATCGAGCTCGCCTCTGCCATGGCGAATAAGGTCTTTTTGCTTACGCCTTTCACGGTCGAAAAGAAAATCACCGCCGGTGCCAAACGCATCAAACTGCCATTGCCCGCAGTATACGACTCCTCAATACCGGCATTAGGGTCGCCAATATCAAGGTAACGATTTATCGCGCTGCTCACGGTATTACCAATATCAAAACAATAACCTTTGACAGAGTTTTCACCATCCTCACGCCAACGCAGATAACGTTCGATTTGATCTTGGGCATCGTGGCCCCCTTTATCGAGCAAACTGTCTGCTAAGCACAACGCCATCGAGGTATCATCGGTCCACTCACCCGCATTCAGCCGAAACGGGCCGCCACCGACCATATCGGTTAGCGGCGCGTAACTGTCTTTGCTCTTAAATTCCAATGTTGTCCCCAAGGCATCACCGAGCGCTAAGCCCAACATCGCCCCTTTCGCTCGCGAGACAAAAGCCCCATTAGAAACCGTTTTGTTGTTATCCATTTCGTTCCCCCGTCACCATGTTGACTGCTGTACACCATTTACAGGACACTCACCAATTTCCATCGCTCGATTTCATGCGTGTCCCGCTGTGTTTACCTGTCTTACACTGTGTCACACTGTCCTAGACTGTCTGTTCCTTGCCACTTGCAGCGCAGCGATCTTGAAACGCAGTGATCTTGCCCCTGGCTTTTACTGTTTTACACTGTGTCACACTGTCCTAGACTGTCCTAGACTCTCCTTCACTGTTCTTT
>JBFGYW010000065.1:0-15262 GCA_041587235.1 Vibrio sp. | reverse complement strand
GAAGCATCGGGATCGTCAACGCGAAGCGTATGGTCAAAGACCAGCACGTCTTTCGCGCCAGTAAACCGCTGGGCCAACTCGGTCAGCTCTTGCTCATAAAGCGCTTGCCAACCCGGTTGGGTAAACGCTTTTATCACGCTAGGGGCGTTGACAAAAACCACTCCATGGCGCGAAAAATCAGTGACTTGCTCTGTCTCGCGTAAATCTTCCACGTCAACCTCTACAGAGGCCAACTCTGGTGAGATCAACTGCCCCTCAACGCCTTCGACATCAAAGTGAAATGCTTGGCGAAAAGGTTTAACAACATGATAATTGACATGGGCTTTTACGTTCATAAGTGACCTCGCAGTGGGTGAGCTCCAATTTATGCTCGAGACTATAGCGAAGTATTACAAGGACAAAAACCAGCATGGAATAAAATGACTATTCACTTTTTGTTGAAAATAACGTCAGTATTGATCAAAAACTCGCACTTTCATGGCCAAGGACTATATTTAGCGAGGGGATAAAAAGTCGAAATCTCAGTGTTCGAGCCGAATAGTTAATAAATATCTAATAGAAGCAACGACCGATAACACACCAAGTATCGTGAGGAGTATGCCATGTTAAACAATCCCATCAGCTGGTTTGAAATCTATGTAGACGACCTTTGCCGTGCGCAGCGGTTTTACCAAGCGGTTTTTGATCTGCAACTTTCTCCCCTCAATGATCCCAATGCCTCTGGCATCCAAATGCTGGCATTTCCCTCGCAAGTCAATCAATACGGTGCCACTGGGGCTTTGGTGAAAATGGAGGGTGTTAGCGCTGGGGGCAATAGCACCATCATTTACTTTTCATGCCAAGATTGTGCCGTGGAACAAGCGCGTGTATATGCACTCGGCGGCCAAATACAGCAAACCAAAATGGCGATTGGAGAATACGGATTTATTGCGCTTGTCATCGACAGCGAAGGCAATATGATCGGCTTACACTCAATGAACTAAACGCTCATCTCTTCACTGAGTGTAAGGCTGCCGATGGTGTTAATCAGACCGGTTTATCGATGCTATCAATGGTAAATTGACCAACGAGCTCGGTTTGGTGTTGTGCCAGCTCATTCAGGGATTGGCTGTGCGCGGCCAGCGACTCCGAATTCTCGGCAATCACACTGCCGCGATCAGAAATACCAACGATGTTTTCCGTGACTTCTTTCGCTACCAAACTTTGCTGCTCACAAGCAGCGGCAATCGAACGACTCATGTCATTAATACTGGCCAAATTGCCAACCATAGATTGTAACGATTGTGTCGCCTCTTGAGTTTGTTGCACCGATAAATCGGCAAAAGACTGGTTTTCTCTCACTATGGTCACCGCTTGTTTTGCCTGTGCCTGTAAGCCTTGAATCATCTGGTTGATTTCATCGGCCGATTGACGAGAGCGCGTCGCCAGAGAGCGAACTTCATCGGCAACGACAGCAAACCCGCGCCCATGCTCGCCGGCTCGCGCAGCCTCAATGGCGGCGTTTAACGCCAGCAGATTGGTTTGTTCAGAGATACTTTGAATAACCGACAACACTTCACCGATTTGTTCACTTTCCTGTGAAAGGTTTTCAATAATGGTACTCGCCTCATCCAAAGAAGATTTAAGCTGGTGCATAAAGTCCAAATTGTCATTCATGGTACTCATGTTGGTCTCTGCCAACGACGCCACTTCATCGACGCGCTGACTGCTCGTCGCGGCGTGGCTTGCCACTTCATTGACCGCCGACTCCATCTCGGTCACTGCCGTCGCCATCGAATCGGTTTGTTGTCGCTGCTCTTGTACTTCATCTCGCGCTTTTTGACTCATGGCGTAGCTCTCTTGAGCCACTTGCCCCACTTCTAATGCCGAACCTTGAATCTGAGCTAATACCGAACTCAATTGTGTACTCAATACATTGATGTTATTGGTCACAATTCCCATCTCAGAGCGATACTGACCTGGGATTTTATGGGTCATATCGCCTTGACTCAGCGCCGATAATGCCTGAGTAATTCGCGCTAATGGCTTGCGTATTGCACTGACAACCGTCACGGCAACTACCACACCGACCACCATAGACAGCACCGCCAAAATAGCATTGAGCTTGATAGAAAAGTCCGATTGCTGATTAGCCACCTGCAGGGCCTGCGCGGAAAGTTGACGTACGGCACTGGCCAACGCGTTGCCTTCATTGATCACTTGGTTAATTTGTGTCGTCATTGACGCCAATAAATCAGCGCTCTTATTTTGCCGATCTAGGTATTTAAGGTGTTGATGAATCAATCCTTGTGGTTCAGAAACCGTACGGGTCAACAAATTGAGATACACGGAGAGACTTTCTTCACTGCTTGGCATGATCTCGAGAACATGTCGACTCTTTTCGCTGAATAACAGCAAGTGTTTGTCGACCGCTTGCACTAATGCCTGCATGTCATCGGGCTTTTCAACCGCTAAAACTCTTTGCAAGTACCCTTTCACACCAATGCCTTGTGCCAATATCACGTCTAAATCCCACAAGGCATTTTGGTTTTCATCAAACTCGGCATCCGCTTTAAGATCCGCGATATCTTGCTCAAAGAAAATCCATTCACCATCAAACAGACTGAGCTCTTGTGCAGAGGCCAAACGGGCATCCACTCGCTGGTTTTGAATCGCAAGGTGTTGTTGTGCAAGTAGAAAAAAGGACTCCGTTTGCTTTTTCAACGTGTGCAGAGGTTGCTCTAGCTGTGGATAACGGGCAAAGCCTTGTTCCAGCTCCTCAAATAAGCTCGTTATCTCTTGTTGCTGAGCAGAGAACTGCTGCTCGAGTTGAGTTCGCAGCGTGGCTTGTGTGCTATTGGCGTGCACTAACACCAGTCGATTGGCATTTTGAATATGAAGCAGCAGTGTATTTGACTGATCGAGCAACTCTGTTAACGTCGATGCCGTTAAGGTCAACTGATCAGACATTTTTTGTTGTGAAAAATACGCCGAACCACTGACGGCCAACACACATACAATTAACAACGCAAACCCGCCGACGACGCGTTGAATTAAAGATAAATACATAATGATCACACCTTCCAATGGTCTGGATATCACAATATTTTAGCAATGAAAGAGGGTAACGCCCCAATACCGGTTGCGATGAGTCACCCATGTTTATCCAATCACAACGACTCGATTGCCCTTTAAACAATCATAACCCAAAATGTATGAATGTCTTCTAAAATTCACCAAAATGTGTGTAAAAGCAGAGAAACCATAAGAAACCGGTCACACACACCCTATAGATAATGCCGACAAAACACTTGCTCGAAAACAAAAAAGGCGCTGTCACCAGCGCCTTGTTGTCTCTTTTAATGGATGGAACCGAATTAAGGTAACGTTGAGTCCGGGATTGCTCGGCTATACCAAGGCGATCTGGGATCGGTCACATCATAAAGTTCATACTTGCGGTTGAGCATCTGTCCGCCATCACGGGTCAGCGGCTGCCAAGAGAACTTCAAGCGACTCGTGCTGGGTTTCACCATCAAGATGTCCATAGGAATGGACAGGTAAAAGCCTTTGGTAAAACTGCCCTCACCGTATTCTTCAGCAGACAAATTGGTTTTAGTCGCATAAACCCCTGCGATCACCCCACTGTCAAACTGCTTAGAAAAATCGACCGTGACCCCTTTGTCGCCAGCTAAATATTGGCCCGCTTTCAGTTGTAACAGCGAGTTGTCAAACAAACCTGAGAATTCTGGCTGCCAATACAAGGTCGCTTGACCAGTAAAGCCCCCCGTTTGAACTTGGTAGTTTTGGTTGGTCTCTGCGTCGTAATGCCACTCTTGCTCATACAAACCAAAGAAGGAATTAGGATTGCGCTGCTTAACATAGTTGGCATCCACCCCAAAAGCCCAATTGGATTGCAAAGGACGATAAAGCACTTCACTGCCAGCGCCGGCAAACATGGATTCTAAATAACCGCCGTAGGCTTGAAAGTAGACATTATCACTCAAGCGGTCGAGGTAGGTAAGCTGCAAGTTACTCAAAGAGACTCGAGGGTCGAGGTACTGTCTAGCTAGCGTTCGAACTCGTTTGACTGATGTGCCATCTGGTGGCACGGTATAAGTAAACTTGTCATAGTTATTCTCAATATTGCCATACAATGACCCCGAAGCGATAAAGTGATCGTTGAGCCAATAGCTAGCACTGGCATTCATACCAATCGCATACAGGTAAAACCCTTCTGCACTACCAAAAGTTTGTTTCAACGAAGGGGACAAACCATAATCAAGATCATCGATACTTTGCGCTTTCAGTTCACCGTCAACCTCTTTGGCTTCGGTCGGAAAGCGGGCGTCGTCAAACTGTGCATTTGGGTAATCAACTTGTGCTACACGTTTAAACGTATGTGCATCTATGTCAGTCTGGGCCACTTTTTGCTTATCTGAAACTTCCACCACTCGATAAGTCTTGGCATTCAGGCCGGTGTTGGCGATGAGAGTCGCAATGCGCTCTTCGCCTTCACGGCGATCGCGATACTTTTTCGCCTCACCAACCACGGTCACCACATCCTCTTTTTGGTAAACCGAGGTCTGCTTATAACCGGCGATGTCGTTGATATCTTGGGTGAGTTGTACCCATTGCTCATCAGTCAGTTGATCCACTGGCGTAGTTTCTTGATAAGACGGTGCTTTGTCATCAATCCACACCGAGCGCAAATTCGCCAAGTTTGTCCCCATAGACAGGCCTGCACTTAGGGTATTACCACGCTCATAGCTCAATCGTACTTTTGCCCAGTCGGTCAACGCATACACCGCGCCGACATTCCAATGACTGTCGACCGGCATCGAGATGTCCCCCTCGGTAACCGGAAAGTCACTTTGGTAATCATTGCCATCGTATTCAAGCTTTAACACCAAAGGTTGCCAAGGCGTTTGGTACTCAACACCACCAAAAACAGCAGTACAACCGGTAAACATGCGGCCAAGCTCAATGCTACCACCTTCACTTTCAAAGGCACTATCTCGCTCACAGTCACTCGAGCCTGATGTTTTGCCGAATAAATTACCACTGTTGCCTATGTAGCCCCAGCCAATCCCCAAGGTAAAATCTAACGGGCCTAGACGCTTGTTGGCGGCAATAAATTCACTGTCAAATAATCCGGTGCCGCCGATATCTCGAAACCCCAGTGATACTTGTGGAAGCCAAAAACTCTCTTCTAGCAAGCGAGCCTTGATATCAATCGATTTATCCGTGTAATCGGTATCACCACTGAATGAGGCATCGTCGCTGTAAAGCAAATCGTGAACTTGGGTATAACGAATGGTCGACTCGAGCCAAGGAAACACCTGTAATGACACAGCATAGTTTATGTAGTCATCATTGTTGGTCACGTTAAAAGTAAACTCACCTTGCTCCATCATGCGTGCGCTTGGCATCTGCATTAAGCCAACGCCACCAAAATCAGACTGCGAGTGAGTCAAGACAGGGCCGCTAAACGAATCCGCCATAACCTTAGGGGTCAAACTGGCGAGCACACTTAGTGAAAGAAGAGAGAGTCTCCGAAAAGAAGCAGTGTGTTTTTTCATGGCATTCGATTTCTTAATAATTCAACAACGGCAGTATTAGGATCGGCATTAGCCTCTCCATTCGATGAGAATGCCATCGGTAGGTAAATGACTGAGCCTGGGGCGATATCTCTATGTTGGCGGTTCCAATAGGCTACGGGGTGTTTTTCCACGCTGCCATCTGCTTGAATCACCCAAGCAACATCATTGGCCACAGCCACTGGGCGGGCGTGTTGCAAATAGTAATCAGCGCCATGACGGGTGGACCAGACATAACGGCCAGAACGTTCAACGCCGCCCAAAACCCAAACATGGGAAGGGTTGGACATCAACACCGCGTGCCACTGACCACTTAAGCGAGGGTTGTCTTTTGGGCTCACTCTGGCGTTATCTGGGTCAAGAGAGATAAATAATCGCTTAGCGTACTGCCAAAAGCTCAATTGCTTTTTGAGTGACTGCCATTGAGCGCGTTGCGAGTCATTGTCGGCGCGTTCGATCTGCTGATCAATTTGAGTCAATACCTGCGTCTTCAATTTGTAAGGCGCAGACACATCGAACAATGCCGATGCAAGCCAATCAAACTTAGCCGTTGACCAATGTTGCTGGGTTAACAGCGTATTCATCGCTGGCTCAAGGCGAAAAGGCTGGGTGAATTGTTGTGAAAACTGCTGGCCTTGATAGTCAACCGTTAAAGAGTTCGTCGGTGTTTTAGACCAGGTTGTTGGCGCGATAAACAGAGAACTCGCCAAGCTCCAAAGGGCAAAGTGTACAGATAGCTTCACGATGACGCTCCCACAGAATACGCTTTTCCAATCGCCGTTTTAAATATTTTCGAGCCAGGGAAAAGATGTTGCTCAGCCATTTCAACTAAGCCAGTTTGAGGGTTTAACCAAAAGGTATTTTGATAGCTCAATGACAGTGCTTTTACCGTCACCACCTCGGTTACCGGGATCAATAACTTCGTTTGCGTAGGCATGGTCACATTTTCGGCTTGACCTAAAATAAACTGCGACTCAGCTTGGTAACCAATGTGATAGCCAGGCTGCCAATCTAGGGTATATTGCCACTTTTTTGGCGTCGAGGATTTGAGTAGATTTAACGCTAAAGGGTCGGGAGACGTCGCGGTTAAGCGCAACAAATCACCATATTGAAAATTTACCGTTTTGACGATTCGTCCCGCTTCCGTTACCAAGATCTCATTATCCGCGGATAACCATTTAAATTGCTGATGATACAGCCCAGGCTCTACCCAACCTAGAACCAATAAAGCTTGGGGGTCGCTATCTTGTTGAGCAAATAACGAAGCGTAGGGGGTCTTGTCTACTAGTTGCTGTGAAACCTGATTTGACTCTGGACCAATAAAGGCAGCCTGAAGGGTGGCATTGAGGTCTTTAACTTTCTGAGTGCATGCGCCAAGGAGCACAACACTGGTTAAGGCGACTAGGTATCGTGCCTTTAACATAGCGATTACCATAAAAATAAAAAGTACCGAGGGAATAAAAAAGCAACCGCATAACGCGGTTGCTTGGTTTAGGCACTGATTATTGAGCAGATACCGATGTAGAGGTTGATGTTGTGTTGTCGTTGTCGCTTGCCACAACCGCCGCGGTCGTAACAACAGCCGCGCCAACACCCACTGCAGCGGCAGTAGAGATACCACCAACAGCAGCCGCAGAACCTGCAGCACCAGCTGTACCTGCTGTGCCAACGGTACCTGCAGTACCAGCAGAACCGGTTGCTGAACCTGCACCAGCGCTTTCAGTTGTTGCAAATGATGGTGCAACCACACCTAAAGACATAATTAAAGCCAACGCAATATTTTTCATAACTTTCCCTTTGATTAACTCGATTTTACTTAGGGCAAGGACCACATAGCCACATTACCTTTACTCAATGTTTCTGCTGCTCTCAGTGACCAACATAAACCAAGTTATGCCCTACTCAATGAATACAACGAAACACCTTCTTACTTTGTCACGTAAACGAAAAAAATTCTATTGTTTAAATTTTAACGCGATACATGCCACAGTTTTAGTCTAAAAATATTCTTTTCATGAATAAAAATCAACCAAACCCATTCAGTGCAGGGTTACATTGCTAGCATAAACAATAAAACCCTACTACCGCAACTCACCCAAGTCATTGAACGATAAGTGAGCTTGAGACGAAACGATCATACTATTCGCGATCATTAATACCAAAACTGGGACGCAACACCGCGCATATTAATTGAAAATAGGTTAAAAAGTAACTTATTTTCAAACAACTAGTGTCATAATTATGCTTGATAAAATGGCGTTTTTTGTTCGAGTCATTCGCTCTGGCTCAATTTCAGCGGCGGCTCGTCAGTGTCAAATTTCAATCTCGGCCGGCAGTCGCTGGTTGCAAGAGCTCGAGCAACACTTTGGCACCCGCTTGTGCCATCGCACCAATCGCTTACTCGAACCGACCGCGGCAGGGTTAACCCTCTATCAAGAATTTGCGCCTCTGACGGATAAAGCCCAGCAAATCACACGTACGTTAGAAGATTTTCAAGACAGCAGTAAAGGTCATATCCACATTGCCTGTACCCCTGTCTATGCCAATCATTACCTCATCGATAAAATCCGTCGCTATCGTCAGGACAAACCCGGTGTCACGTTTAATATCACTGTGACGCCCTGGGCTTTAGATCTCGCCACCCAATCTGATCTGATGATTTCCGCCAATGCCCATTTTCAGGGGTACAGAGAAAAAGACTTATTACTGGTCAAAAGAGAAATCATGACCAGCCCATTTGTGGTGGTTGCCTCACCGAACTACCTCAAGCAACACCCTTACCCCAATACACCAGAAGATCTCTGTCATCATGCCTGTTTGTACGCTTCTACCTTGACAGGCAGTAACGACTGGATATTTGGCCAACAACAAGAAACGTCACTGATCAAAGTCCCTAAAACCATCGAGATTAACGACAGTGACTTACTACTGCAAGGCGCACTGAATGACTTAGGTATCGCTTATCTGCCTCATTTTGTGGTTGAACCAGCGCTAAAAAATAACCAATTAGAGCAGATACTCACGGATTACCACACCAGCACCTGGAGCCTAAACCTCTATTACCATTCCGCCAAAACCGCTTCAGCCATTAGCCAGGACTTCAAACAATTTCTCTTAACTTCAGGCTAAGCGCCATCGTCGCTCTTTTTTCGGCACAAGGCACAACATCGCTTTGCATTTTCGCAAAGCGACTTTGAAATCTCAGCTATATAACCACCGCACATTCCTTCCTACACTGACACTATCTCGACATAACAAGGAAGAAGACTTATGGAGCGTGTTTTTATCGTTGCGGCTAAACGAACACCAATTGGCAAATTTAACGGAGCCTTAGCCTCTCTTGGCGCGGCTGAGCTCGGTACTCAAGCTATCCAAGCGGTCTTAAAGCAAACCGATTTAGAGGCTCAAAACATTGACGAAGTTATCGCCGGCCATGTGCTGTCAGCCGGTACAGGGATGGGTGCCGCTCGACAGGCGGCGCTCAAGGCCGGCTTAGCGCCATCCACCCCAGCCTATGGCGTTAACATGATCTGTGGCAGTGGCATGAAAGCCATCATGGAAGCGGCCAGTCATATTCGATCAAACGATGCTCATTTAATCATTGCCGCAGGAATGGAAAGTATGTCGAACGCGCCCTTCATAAGCTCAGCGCAAATACGACGCGGCACCAAATTAGGGCATCAAGCCTTAGAAGATTCCATTTTAAAAGATGGCCTCACCGATGCATTTCATCATTATCCGATGGGGGTAACCGCTGAGAACATTGCCAACGCTTTGCAGATCACTCGCCAACAACAAGACGAATTCGCCCTGCAAAGTCAGCGCAAAGCTCAGTTGGCGATCGAGAATGGCCGATTTGAGGCCGAGATTTGCCCCGTAGAGATAAAAATTAGGGGAGAATTACAACGAGTTACGCGTGATGAATACCCCAAGTTTGACTGCCAACTCGCCACGCTAGAGAAGCTCAAACCGGCATTTGACCCACAAGGTAGCGTTACCGCAGGCAATGCCTCTGGTATCAATGATGGCGCTTCTGCATTGATTTTAGCCAGTGAAAAAGCCGTCAAAGCGCATCATCTTACGCCTTTGGCTGAGATCCTAAGCTATGGACAGGCGGGAGTCGCCCCCGAGGTCATGGGGTTAGGGCCTGTTCCTGCCATTGCGAATGCGCTGCAAAAAGCCGGTATCACCCTTAAAGACATTCAGGCCATCGAACTCAATGAAGCCTTTGCCGCACAAGCGATAGGCGTAATGAAACAACTCAGTGAAGAGCATCAGGTCGAGCTCAATGAGCTATTCACTCGCACTAATATCAACGGAGGGGCGATTGCTTTAGGTCATCCGATTGGTGCATCAGGTAATCGGATCGTCACCAGCTTAGTTTACCAACTGCTCTCACACCAACTCGACTATGGTCTCGCTTCCGTGTGTATTGGCGGCGGAATGGGCACCGCAATCGTGATTAAACGCTGCCAAGGAGAAATACGATGAAAAAATTACTCAGTCACCCAGCCGATCTTCGCGAACATTTTTTTGATGGCATGACGGTGATGATCGGTGGTTTTATGGCCACCGGCGCTCCCGAATACCTCATCACACAGTTAATAGAGAGCCAAGTAAAAGACCTGACCCTCATCTCAACCGATACCGGCTCTCCGGGCAAAGGGGCCAGTCGTTTAATCGCCTCCGGGCAAGTGAAACAGCTGATTGCGTCACACATTGGCACCAACCCACAAACCGGTGAACAAATGAATCAGGGCAATTTAGAAGTCGAATTAGTTCCACAAGGCACTCTCGCAGAACGCATTCGCAGTGCTGGCGCAGGCCTTGGCGGCGTCCTCACCCCCACGGGTATTGGCACCCAAGTCGCAACAGGCAAGCCCATCGTCGAAGTCAATGGTAAGCCTTACTTATTGGAAACGCCTCTCTACGCTGATCTTGCTTTAATTCGAGGTTCAAAAGTCGATCAGCGAGGCAATGTTTTTTACGCGAAAACCACACAAAATTTTAATCCCCTGATGGCCACCGCCGCCAAGACAGTAATCGTTGAAGCCGCTCAAGTGGTCGCTACGGGTGACATTGCGCCAGAAACCGTCCATACCCCCAGTATTTATGTTGACTACATCTGTGAGGAGGCCTTATGTCAGACGCATTAATGATTGAAACCACACAGCCTAACACCACACAAGGCTCGGTCACTCTCAGTAAAGAACAAATTCGACAGCGCATCGCCTGGCGCGTGGCGCAAGAGATGCAAGATGGAGACGTTGTCAATCTCGGTATTGGCCTACCCACTATGGTGGCGAATCAAATCACTTGTGATATTGAATTGTTGTTCCAAGCGGAAAATGGGTTACTGGGCGTCGGTCATTTTGCCCAAGACGACGAAAAGGATCCGGATTTGGTCAATGCTGGTGGTCAACCCATTACCGCCGTTGAGGGATGCTGTTATTTTAGCAGTGCTGATTCCTTTGCCATCATTCGAGGTGGGCACGTTGATATCACGGTACTCGGCGCGCTAGAGGTCGACCAACATGGCAACTTGGCCAACTGGATCATCCCAGGAAAAATGGTCCCAGGCATGGGCGGTGCCATGGACCTGGTCGTCGGGGCTAAAAAAGTCATCATTGCCATGGAGCACACGGTGAAGGGAAAAGCGAAGTTGTTGTCCCAATGCACCCTGCCTTTAACCGCGGCTCAACAAGTCGATATGATCATCACCGAAATGGGGGTATTTGAGATCACCGAGCAAGGGATGATGATCACCGAGCTCGCGCCCGAATTTTCACTCGAACAAGTCCAAGCGGCTACGGACGCCCCATTACTGATCGCCACCCCCCTTATCACGATGCCACTGGCCAATTAATATCGGTCTTAGGCGTGCCACCACAGACGGTAGCACGCCTTTTTATTGATTCAGCCAAAGGGTCACAACTCCAATCTCAGGTACAAATAACTTGGTACTACCAAAAGACAAAAGTGGTGCTAACTTCCATTGCCCATCCTTGGCATACTCGCTACTTCAGTCACAAAAGAGTGATAACGCGTAGAGAAAGTCGATAGAAAAGCCTATAAACAGGCTGGTCAACGCTTTCAATCGTTACAAGGAAGTAAGAGGTTGAGTGTGATGTTAGATTCCCTTTGGTTGTTAGTCCCTGTGGTTATGCTAGCTGGGTTAGTGCGTGGTTACGCAGGCTTTGGATTTGCAGCGATTGCGGTTGTAGGAGTGAATGTTGTCTTAACACCACAACAAAGCATCCCTATCGTTCTGATGCTCGACGTTATCTGTAGTATCGGTTTATTAAGACAAGCCTTACGTGAGGCTGATTTTGCCACTTTCAAGCTACTGATACTCGGCGCCGTTATCGGCATTCCCATGGGCCTTGGGTTGTTATTCATCATTCCTGAACAACCTCTCAAGCTACTCATTTGCATTCTTATTTTGCTCATTTCAATCCTTTTGATGTTTGACTTACGTCTGCGCAACGCAGACCGAACCAGCGTCAAAATGAGTTTTGGCATTGCCAGTGGTATCGGCACCGCTGGCGCCTCAGTCGGCGGGCCAATGATTGTAAGTTACATGCTCTCAAGCCCACTGACTGCAAGCGCTCAGCGCGCAACTATGATTTTATTTTTTATCGTCAGTGAAACCTTAGCGGTTGGTGCTCTCTTCACCAGCGGGCTCGTTGATTCTAACATCGTCACTCTACTGGCGGTATTGCTGATCCCGACTCTGATTGCGGTAAGAATTGGCCAATCACTATTTAACCGCAAGCCCCCTAAGTCTCTCAAGCACTTTGCTCTACCCATTTTAATGATGGTGTCGATTTTAGGCATCAGCGCCTCTGTGAGCGCATTGATTTAACTCAACATCACTAAGTGCATTCTCGCTAAGGACTAGCAGCACTCACCACAAGGATAGATAGGAGAACACGATTATGGACAATACCCTTCACCCTGCTTTAATTGGATCGCTCAACTCCACGGCAGAAACGGTGATCAACTTTAGCCCAGGCCCGACCTCATTGCCAAAGGCAGTTGAACAGCGCATTGCCGAACGATTTCAGCAACCCGGTTTTACCTCTCTGGCGATGTCTCACCGCGCTCCGGAATTCCAAGCCATTTTAGATCACGCCACGGCAACAGCACGTGAAGTGATGGCCATTCCCGACAACTATCAAATTTTATTCACCCATGCCGGTGGACACGGTCAATTTGCTGCCGTGCCATTAAATTTGTGTTCGCATGCCAGCGATAGAGCAACTTATGTCGTCAATGGTACCTGGTCTGCACGTGGCCGTGATGAAGCCAAACGCTACTGCCAAGTCGATACCATTGACGCCAAGGATAGCCAGGGCCGCTATGTCAGTTTTCCCGAGTTAACCGAAGATCAAATTCACCCGGAAAGTCGTTATCTTTATTTATGCTCGAACGAAACCGTCAACGGTATCGAACTGTTCCGTTTACCCAAATTGCCTGCTTCGCGTGCTCACATTCCACTGGTGGTTGATGCCAGTTCAGATTTCACTTCTAAACCGATTGATTGGCAAGGTAGCAACGTCGGTGTTTTGTTTGCCTGTGCATCGAAAAACATTGGCCACCCCGGCTTAACCATGACGGTGGTCCGCGATGATCTTCTTGGCGATGACAAGGCTTCTCCTCTTTGCCCAGGCGTGTTTAACTACACCACCAACAGCAAAGCCGGTAACCTTTGGAATACCCCGGCGACATTCAATATTGAAGTGGTTGGCATGGTGATGGATTGGCTATTAGAACAAGGCGGGGTCGAAGCCAATGAAGCCCGTTCGATAGCCAAAGCCGCTTGCTTGTATCAAGTCATCAATGAATCTAATGGGTTTTATCAAACGCCAGTCGATGACGAGACGCAACGCAGTCGCATGAACGTTCCTTTTAATGTTAACGGCGGCGATGAAGCGCTGACCGAACAGTTCTTAATCGAGACCTGGGAGCAAGGCATGGTCGGCCTGCGTACTCTCACGCCGTTTGGGGTGGGTGATTACTTGCGAGCCAGTTTATACAACGGGGTTACCTTAGAAGAAACACAAGTGCTGGCAACTTTTATGCGTGAATTTGCCAACAAACACCAAGCCTAACGACAGCACCTCATACTTGCACCGCTTTTATCGTTAAAGCGGTGTAAGTTTGCCATGCCCTCACCTTTTCTTGTGGTTTACAGTACGATTGGGCGACCTTTCATCATGCGCTGAGCTTCGCGTTGAATACACAGTGACAATGGATTGGCATCCATATCGTCTCGCCAAATAAAAGACAGCGGTCTTTCCATCATCAATTGAGGGACGTTTAATGCGACTAACTCACCACTTTGTATCGCTTTTTCCACATCTAAATAAGGTAAACAAGTCAGATAGTTGCTGTTAGCAACGAGTGTTCTTATTACCGGTACGTGCTCATATTCCCGCCACACATCAAGATTCTCGATCAGAGGGTGAATAGCACTATCAAAAATATTTCGCGTCCCAGAACCGACTTCTCGCAATACCCATTTTGCCTGCTCTAGCTGTGCAAGGCTCACCGAAGCGCAAGATGCATATGGGTGGTGAGCAGCCGCCACCACAGTGAGATGATCACGCCACCATTCTTGAGACACAATGCGTCCATCATCGACCCGCCCCTCTATAATGCCTAAGTCGTAGTGATAATTTAAAACCCCATCAATAATACCCGAGGTGCTTTGTACACTGAGATCGATGCGAATTTTGGGGAAGTCATTATCAATAATACTGATAAGCTCTGGTACGAGGTGCTCGGCAGGGGTTTGGCTGACGCCTAAACGGATTTCACCACTTAAGATATGCTGCTCAGTAAACCCTAGCTCGATTTGTTTTGCGTCTTGCAGCAGTTGCTTCGCTTTCGGTCTTAGCCATCGCCCCCAATGCGTTAAAGTCATCGACTTGCCGTGGCGTTCAAACAACGGGCGTCCGAGCATTTTTTCTAATTGAGCCAGAGACATACTGGCTGCCGATTGAGTTAATGCTAATTTATCTGCCGCCGCGCTGACGCTGGTGAGATCGGCCACAGCATCAAAAACCGCCAGTTGCTTTAATGAATAACGCACTCATTTCTCCTCTCCACCCCGTCATCACAAGTATTAACCTATCAGCTTTATTGATAAGCACCTTAACGAATATCAATTTTACCCTGAATAAAAACAAGATTTACTCTGTAGCCAGACCCCACCGGTAAGGCAACGTTCTTTCCCTAACTGGTGGTTACTTTTCTACTTTTTATTCAGGAGTTGTTATGAAGGCGATACACAGTACCATGACCCCAGAGTTTTACTCCCCAAGTGAAATGATGGGGCAAGCAGAACAGTACGCGCGATACAAAGCGCAAAAGCCAACCTCGATGACCTTGGGGCTAGCCATTATGGCAGGCGTTTTTATTGGGATTGCTTTTCTTTTTTACATCACAGTGACTACGGGCAATCAAGGTCCTTGGGGGTTAAGTCATTTAGCCGGCGGCATTGCTTTTAGTTTAGGGTTAATTCTTGTCGTACTTTGTGGTGGCGAGCTTTTTACCAGCTCAGTGTTGACCAGTGTTGCTTATGCCAATCGTGAAATTAGCTTTAAAAACATGCTAAAAGTCTGGGGCAAGGTCTATATTGGCAACTTTATTGGTGCGTTGTTTTTACTGATGATCGTCAG
>JBFGYW010000064.1:0-15348 GCA_041587235.1 Vibrio sp. | reverse complement strand
TGTTCTTTGTCTTCAATCACTTTTTTTATCTGTTGCTCAGGAACGTCGTGCCAGTATTGACGGCTTCGGACTTCTGAGATGATTGCCATTACTAAGGTTTCATACAAAATGGTATCGCGCCAAGTACCGGAAATACTGATACTGAGCTGCTTGCTCTCTTGTTGTTCAACAAAGCCGAGTTGGACTTGTTCACTCGGCGTAAAGCGAAAATAGTGCAAGGTATCGACAAAGCTTTCCTTTAAATGAGGTGCGTGCTGCTTCAGGTAGTCAATGTCTTCAGGTGTGAAGGATAAATCCGCCATGGCTTGGATTTCACGATGAATATCACCAATCAAAGGACTGAGATCTTCTTTTGAGCGAACAATCAGCTCGTATCTTACTTCGACGTCGGGGTAAAAAGTGTGAATGGCCTGCATCATATTGATTTTATAAGCATCCAAATCTAATAAACTTTGAATAATTGATGTCGAGAATATTTTTGAGCACATTCCCCGATCCTCTTGTAGTGATACGACTTAGTAACAAAATGTTGTTAACTTGGTGTGACGATAATCCAGCTCAAAATCAAAGTCAACTTTTTGAGCAATTTTGCCAGCCTAATGGATTTTATAGCGATGAGTGAGGGGGACATCGCCTTGATTGTCATTGTAGGATTGTGTTTGCCACAAAAATGAACAAACTCATTGAGTGTGAAGGGAGTCTGAACTAGAATCAAGGTCAAGACCAGTGAGGGATGTGATGATAGTAACAATTGATATGGTTTGCCTTTGCCTATCAGATAAAGGTTTAAAAACACTACTATTAAAAAGGAATAACCCCCAGCGGCCTGACTTTGATAAATGGGCTATTCCCGGTGGATGGGTGTATGACGAAGACATGACGCCTCAAGGAGGAGAATCTGCTGACAAAGATTTTGAGTCGGCACGTAAAAGGATTTGTCGACAAAAAGTGCATACTTATCCCAATTTTATCAGTGACCCTTTGGTGGATGGCAATGCCAAACGCGACCCCGAAGGCTGGAGTGTCAGTATTTCACACTATGCGCTGTGTAATGCCTCGAATGTACAGCAGATTAATAACGCAGGTCTGAGTCAAGAACGATTAAAATGGGTGGCGGTTGACGATGTACTCGCAAACCAAGAGGCCGAGTTAGCATTTGATCATCACGCGCAAATCCATCATGCCTGGAAAAAATTGCGCGCTGCGGTGGAATACACCTCGGTTGTGCTTTTTTTATTGGAGAAAGAGTTCCTGGTTTCTGACATCATTGCCGCGTACCAAAAGTTTGGTGTTGAGGTCAATCGCATGACCATTAAGCGGCGTTTAATCGATACCGGTGTGATTGTCAGTGCGAACAAGATAGCGGCCTCACCTAAAGGTACAGGAGGAAAACCGGCTCAAGTTTTCCAACTGGCCTGTGACCGAGTGACTTATTTTCAAACTTGTCTACGAAGTTAATCAGCGCAGACAATCCATTGCCTTTTAGACTCAGTCTTGCCATTTGAGGTTGATCTGAGCCACTTTATCGCGTTGGCTAATGAATAAATCGACCAACTCTGGATCAAAGTGCTTGCCCTTTTGATCGTTTAACAAGGCAAAGGCTTTTTCTAAAGGCCAAGCGTCTTTATAAGGTCGCTTACTGGTTAGGGCGTCAAAGACATCGGCAATGGCGGTAATACGGCCCGCTTGAGGGATGTCAAACCCGGATAATCCTGCGGGATAACCACTGCCATCAAACTTTTCATGATGCGTTCTCGCCACGACTTTAGCCAATTGCAGCAATGGCGAGGGTGTGTCACCAATGATGTGTAATCCCATGATGGGGTGCTGCCTCATGATGTCAAATTCTTCATCGGTTAACGGCCCGGGTTTTTGTAAGATAGCGTCGGGTATACCAATTTTACCAATATCGTGCATTGGCGCTGCATAAAGAAGCGCTTCTGCCTCATCGGTACTCCAGCCTGCCGCTAAAGCCAATAAATGCGAGTATTCACTCATACGTTTGACGTGCAAACCCGTTTCATTGTCTTTGTACTCAGAGGCGCGGCCTAGCATATGAATAATATCGAGTTGAGTGCGTTTGATTTGCTCGACATTGACTAATGAAAGGTGGGTTTTGACGCGCGCTTTGACAATGGCAGGGGAAATGGGTTTGGTGATGTAATCAACACCGCCAACCTCAAAACCTTTCGCCTCATCATCAGCATCGCTCAGGGCTGTGACGAAAATCACCGGAATGTGCTCTAGCTCTGGGCGTTGTTTTAATTGCTGACAAGTTTCAAACCCCGTCATGTCAGGCATCATAATATCGAGCAAAATCAAATCGGGCGTTTCTTTCTGCGCGACTTGCAGTGCTTGCTGGCCGGATTTGGCAAACATTAATTGATAATCTTGTTCTAAAGTGACTTTTAAAATACGCAAATTGACGGCTTCGTCATCAACAATTAATAGCTTTTTTTTGAGTGCGTTTTTATCCATTTAACTGGCCTTTTGACATTGTTGCTTAAACCGATGTGCGTACTGTAGAGCCTGCTCTAGCTCAAAGTCTTCAATGGCATTGAGCATTTTTTCTAATTCACTTGAGTATTGATTAGCTAGCAAGGATGAAAATTGCTCAATTAAGTCATCTTCGCATTGATGGTGCTCCAGTTGCTCTATCAAGGTATCGATTAACAGCATAAGGTCAGCATGACTGATCGCATTGGCATTGGTTGACTCTGCGACATTATCAGCCTCATTACTGGGTACTTGCGTGCTTAATTGTTCAATATATTCCGCGGCTTGCTGCCAATCTTGCTGACTTTGCGAAAGTTGATTGTGTTTGCCGTGCTTTTCCGATAGAGCGAATTGTTGCATAACAATGGGTAGAGCCAGGTTGCCCGTTAGGCCTTTCAGCGTGTGAGCCAGACGGACGACATTTACATTATCTTTTTGGTCCAAAGCCTGGTTAAACTCTTGATTATAGTTTGGCCACTGTTGTAAGAAACGTCTAATTTGATGCCAATAATTGTGCTCATCACCCCATAAATTGAGCGCTTGATTTAAATTAATCACACTATCGCCAAGTGATGATTCACTGTGGTGATTGTCTTCTTCTTGCCAATCTATTTGCAATACCATCGCCATTTCTTTGCACAGTTTGGGGTAATCAATCGGCTTGTTGGCAAAGCCGTTCATACCGGCTTGTGTGGCTTCTAAACGGTCTTGCTGTAGCACACTGGCGGTGAGGGCAATAATGGGGGTGGCGGGTAACTGGTGCTCTCGTTCAAAATCACGACGTAAGCTTGCAGCCGATAAACCATCAAGGATTGGCATTTGCAAGTCCATCAGTACCACATCACAGTGATGATCGACCATTTTTTCCAATGCTTGCTCACCGTTTTTCGCCGTGATGACGTGATGATTATCTCGTTTGAGCATCAAGGATAGTAACTCAATATTTTGTTCAATATCGTCAACCACGAGCACAGTCAATGGTGGTAAACTGTGCAGTACTTCCCCCCTGTTGGCTTCTTTGGGTGGTTCGGTTGGCTCAAGTGGTATGGTGATAACGAAAGTACTACCGATATTTAATTCACTTTGGCATTCAATGTCACCGTGCATGAGTTCAATCAACTGTTTACTGATTGTTGTCCCTAGGCCAGTTCCTCCAAAACGTCGACTCATTGAGGCATCGGCTTGTGCGAAAGGCTCAAAAATTTGCTGAATTTGCGCTTCATTCATTCCGATTCCAGTATCTGAAATGGTAAAGCGAACGCCGTGTGGGATGGTTTCGACAGTCAGTAATACATGACCTTGTTGAGTAAACTTGACGGCGTTGCCAATTAAGTTCATCAACACTTGTCGTATACGCTCTGGCGCGCCAATGTACGCCGCATGTAACTCACTACTGATCTCTGTATTGAGTGCGATATTTTTATTTTTAGCTTGCAGCCAGAGGGTAGAAATCACGGTATCGATTTCATCTGTCAGAGAAAAAGGCCTGACCTCGAGTTCCAGTTTTCCCTTTTCCAATTTAGCGCTGTCGAGGATATCGTTGAGCAAATGCAATAAAGAGCGCGCCGATTGGTTGATGGTGGCGATTTGTTTGGCATTTGCAGCAGATTGTTGTGACTGCATCAGGAGATCACTAAAGCCAATAATCGCGTTCATTGGGGTGCGAATCTCATGGCTCATATTGGCCAAAAAGGCCGCTCGTGCTGCAGAGGCGTGTTCGGCTTTTTCTTTGGCGACTTTGAGCTCATCAAGCAGGGTGACGCGATCGGTGATATCCATGATAAAACCATCAACCCAAGCCTCTTGTGTGATTTCATCGTGCACCTTAACGCCGTGCTCGTACACCCAATGGACACTGCCATCTCGGTGGATTAATCGGTATTCAATCGCAAAGGTGTTGTTGTTCCACTTTAGGTTCTGATAGCGGGCTCTATCGTCGGGGTGGATGAGCTTGAGTAAATGCACTGAGTTGGTCGACGATAAAAAGTGTTTGGTTGGATAACCCGTCAGGCTCTCTATCCCTTCACCAATATACGCCATTGGGCTTTGGTGATAGTCGGCGCGTCGATAAGCCGTACCTGGCATATTGCTCAAAACGGAACGAAAGCGACTTTCATTACTTCTTAGCGCCTGTTCGATTTCTATGCGATCCCTTAAATCGGAGATAAACCCAACAAAATAGTGCTGATTGTTATCTTCAAAGTGACCTATGCTGAGTCTGACCGGGATGTGAGTGCCGTCTTTATGCCGAGCTTCGACTTCTCGTCCTGAGCCGATGATTTTTGCTTGTCCGGTATTGATGAAACTTTTGACAAAATTGTCGTGGTTAGGTTGGTACTCCGGAGGAAGCAGCATCTTGATATTACGGCCGATAATGTGCTCTGGGCGCCAACCTAATAATTGAAAGACGGCCATATTGGCATCGACAATCATGGCATTTTCATCGATTAGGATAATGCTGTCGACTGCCGTGTTCATCATGGCCAGTAGGCGGTTACGCTTGTTGCGTGCTCGCTCTGAAACTTCTTTGTACTGCAGGGCTAGGTTGATGATAAAGACGAGAATAATCACCACCACAGTGACAAAAGTTACAGCCGCGGATAAAAACATCGATTGACCTGAGCGATAAGACTCTTCCATGGTATGGTGTACCATGTCAGCGGGTTGAGAGAAGCGAGCTGCTGCCATACCCAGGTAGTGCATACTCGAAATCGCGAGGCCCATCACAACGGCGGCAATGATTTGAACGGTATTGTCACTCAACGCGTAGGGCAATAAGCGCGTTATACTGTAGCGAATCGACAGTGAAATGGAGGCGAGAATCACCGCGGCAAAAATAGACAGGAAAAACATGGTCAAATCGTAGTGCAGCATGGCGCCCATTTGCATCGCTTCCATACCCATGTAATGCATCGTGCCGATACCCAGGCCAACTAATACACCGCCAACTATGACGCTGTGAGACGATAAGATACGTTGGTGCAACAGGTAAAGTGTCACCCAAGAAGCCGCTAAACTGGGCAGCATCGAGATAATGGTTAACACGACGTCGTAGTGCATGGCCATATGAATATCAAAAGCCAGCATACCAATGAAATGCATTGACCAAATACCAGAGCCCAATGCGAGACTGCCACTGGCCAAGACAAGCTGACGCGCCCAAAAATGACTTTGAGTTCGGGTAAAGGAGGCGGCTTTAAAGGCCATCCAGGATGCAAATATCGCGATCACTAAAGACAAGGTTACTAGCCAATAGTTGTAATGACCGATGAGCATTTCACTATCTTTGGGAATAATGAAAGCTGAAAAAATAGACTCAAGCATGAACAAGACAAAAAAATGGTCGATAAAAATAATACTAGTCTATTTTTGTTAATAATTTTAGCTTTATATACAAATTAGACGCATTTGTGTTGATTATTCACTCAAAAAAAACGCGTCATGGAAATAGTGCCGAGAGATTTAATGAAAAGCCGTAGGGCCGCGGGTTATTTCTTATGCCCCTTAAACAACGGGCTTAATTTGTAATAGACAAGGGCAAAACCAAATAACCAATAGTACAAAGCTTGATCCCAAAAGGTCTTTTGTGACCACGAAAAGTGTAGCAAACCGAAGAAAATAATGACGTAAACCAAGTTATGGACACGGCGCCAATTCGCCCCTAAACGCTGTTTAGCAAATTCAAAAGAGGAAACAGACAACACAGCTAATAGCAACAAACTCAAAAAACCAAACGTAATGTAGGGGCGATGGAGGATCGCTTGCAGCGTTTGTGACCATTGAAATTGCAAATCAAACGTTAAATAGGTGAGTAAATGCAATAAAGCAATGCCAAAGGTATAAAGTCCCAACATTTTTCGGTAGCCATTTAAAGTCGGTTTGTTTAACCAGAGCGCGATAGGGCCTATCGCCACAGTGATGAGCAGTAAACGCAACGCACTGAGGCCGGTAATGTGCAATAGGTATTGAACCGGGTCCGCCACTCGCCCAACGACTGCGTTGGCGATGACCCAGGCGAGATAGCTAAGGATGGCTATGTGTAGGCTCAGTTTAATCGCTTTCATCATCAATAGGCTTTTGGGTGTTTAGAACTGTCGTTGCAAATCAATATCGGAATACAACGGCGCCACTTCTGGATAGCCATTGAACAATTGGGTATCGACCCTTTTGGTCGAAAACAAACCGCCAGCGGTAATTCGCCGCTCTGTGGCTTGGCTCCAACGCGGGTGATCCACGTTCGGATTGACATTGGCATAAAAGCCATACTCATGAGGGGCAAGTTTGTTCCACGTTGTAAAAGGTTGGTTTTCGGTTAGTTTTATTTTTACGATCGATTTAATGCTTTTAAAACCGTACTTCCACGGCACGACCAAACGTATGGGGGCACCGTTTTGCGGTGGTAGTGTTTTGCCGTATAACCCAACACTCATTAATGTTAATGGGTGCATCGCTTCATCGAGCCTGAGCGCTTCGACATAAGGATAGTCGAGACCACCGCCTAAAATTCGACTCTTTTGCCCAGGCATTTGCTCGGGGTCATAAAGGGTTTCAAATTGCACATACCGAGCACTCGAAAGCGGTTTGGCTTGTTTGAGCAGTTCACCCAGCTCAAAGCCAATCCAAGGGATCACCATAGACCAAGCCTCCACACAGCGCAGTCGATAAATGCGCTCTTGTAAGGCAAAGCGTTTGAGTAGGTCGTCATAGTCTAATGTGATGGGTTTTTCTACCAATCCCTCAATAGATAACTGCCAGGGGTTGGTTTTAAAATTTTGTGCATTTTCGGCAGGGGCTTCTTTACTGGTACCAAATTCGTAAAAGTTGTTATATCGCGTGACTTTGTCCAAGGGGGTTAAAATTTGTTGCTGATTTTTGTCGGCGGAATAACGCAAAGCCTGTGTGACCGATGGTGTTTGGTCTGTGTCATCTTGCTGCCACCAATCAAACGCGCTGGCTTTTGGGCTGATTAAGGCGCTAGCACCGACAAAACCCAGTTTGGTTAATACGTTTCGTCTCGATAAATACACGGATTCATCGGTAACTTGATGATCTTTGAAGGTTTGCGATGGCTTGAAAGTCTTTTTCATGATTTGAGCCCGTGAAAGTCCATATACAGAGTAGACCCGTTAATGAGCAAAAAAATTTCACAGGCGAACGGTTTTGTCATTGATTGGGTCATCAAAGTGGGAAAAGCGGCATTCGATAACGTAGTATTCGCTAGGATCGCTTGATAGTATAATCGCTCTGATTATTGTTAACCGGTTTAAATATGTTGTATTTTTCCTCGTTGTCGAGTTTCTCCCGCGTAACGCTTTTTTCACTTCTCACTCTATTGACCGCTTGTAGTAAAGTTGCCCCTTTGCACAAAACTGAAGGCTTTGCGCAAGGCACGACTTACCACATCAGCTGGTGGTCAGAATCGGAGGTTGATGCCAAGGTTTTGCAACCGCTGCTGCAAAAAAAGTTGGCGGCCATCGACAAAGAACTCTCCACTTATCGCGATGACTCGTTTATTTCCACATTTAATCGCAGCCCGTCCTTGGCTTGGCAAACGGTGTCTGACGATTTTATTGAGCTCTTGCAAGTCGCCCAACGCGTTAATGTGCAAAGCCTGGGCTGTTATGATCCCACCATTGGGCCATTATTTTCACTATGGGGTTTTCACGAGGATCAATTAGTGGTGCCAAGTCAGACTCAAATTGATGAGGTTCAATCCCATATTGGTTTAGATAAAATAGACCTTGATGCGAGCAATAAAAAGATTCGCAAACTTGACCCTGCTGTTGCTTTGGATTTTTCCTCGATGGGGGAAGGGTACACGATCCGAGAATTAAGCCGAGTAATGGAACAGCAGCACATTGAAAACTATCTCATCGAATTTGGTGGTGATATGAAGATTAAAGGTCAAAAACCCGATGGTACTCACTGGAAAATTGCCATTGAAAGGCCGATCCCTCAGCAACAGGGTATTGAGTCTTACCAATTGGTCTCCATCCTGGCGACAGACGGTGTAACGATAGACACCTCAGGTAGTTACCATCACTCGTTTGATAAAGACGGTCGTTCCTATTCTCATATTCTTGATGCGAGAACCGGTGCGCCTGTGTCCCATCACCTAGTGTCGAGTTCTGTATTTGGTCAAGACCCGGTCTTAGGTGATGCATGGGCAACCGCCATGATGTGCCTAGGACCTCAGCAGGGGCAGAAGATCGCCAAACAACAGGGGCTGGCGGTCTTTTTCATCGAACAAAACGGTGCGTCTTTTCAGCATCAAAGCAGTGATGCCTTACAGGGCTCCACAAGCGTGTCACTGGCCCAGTAGACGTTAAACGTGCGTAAAACGAGACGGCTGCTCGTCTCGTTTTGTCATCAGGCTAGAGCACAAATACCTAAAGCTAGCCCGCCATGGATAAGGTGGCGGCCTGGTCAATAACCACAATGTTGGCACGGCGAATAAAGTTAAAATCCGTCGCGGTCGCACTGGTATAAGCGCCCATCATTTGAGTGACGAGAATATCCCCCTCATCTAACGAAGGCAGCATGATGTTTTCGTGAATGACATCAATACTGTCACATGTCGGCCCGGCCAACACGCTCGAAAAACATTGCTCAGACTCTTTGAGAGCTTGAATCGGGTATCTGGCTTCATCAAAGACCAAACCGCTAAAAGAACCGTACAAACCATCATCTAAGTAATACCAGGTTTGGTCGTCGCGCTGCGCTTTACCAATCACGGACGTTAACGCGGTCATGCACGGTGCCACGATAAATCGGCCAGGCTCGGCAATCACGTCGACACCGGCGGGTAGTTTTTCTAACGCCAAGTTGATTGGTTGACAAAATTCGCGAATACCTAACACTTTTTCACTGTAGGCGACAGGAAACCCGCCACCAATATCAAGAGTGGATAACGCCGGTAATCCCTGTGCGATGATTTGTTCCATTACCGCAGCGCAAACATCAATCGCGTGGACGTATTTCATGGGGTCACAGGTCTGCGAGCCAACGTGAAAAGACAAGCCGTGTACTTTGATGCCCCAATGATGTGCTTGTTTGGCTATGTCGATGGCCATTTGTGGTGAGCAGCCAAATTTTTTAGATAGATCAGCAGAAACCTCTGGGTTTTTAAAACTCAAGCGAATCAAAATCATCACTTGGTGGCGAAACTCAACCATTTTTTGCAGTTCATTCAAGTTATCAACCACAAACACGCGGCAGCCATACTCTAAAGCGTGCGTAATGTCAGAACGCTTTTTGATCGGATGGGTGTGAATGGTACGACCGGGTTCAACGCCGAGCTGATGAACCAAATCCACTTCACCACAGGTGGCCAAATCAAAACTGGCGCCTTCTTGAGCCAAAACCGACACTACGTCAGCATGAGGGAGTGGCTTGAGGGCATAATGCAATGTGACGTTGGGCAGTGCACGAGTCAAGGCGCGATACTGTGCTCTCACTCGGTCGAGATCGAGGATAAGGCTCGGCGTGCCGTAGTGTTTTGCCATTTGGGCTAAGCCGCTTTTTTGTGCGGAGCTCAGAGTTTGGTTTGAAAGAAAAGTTTCGCCAATGGGAGTGAATTGTGCCATGTTTTTTTGTCCGAAAAACATTGCTCTTACAAGAAGTCAGTCGTCGTGGAAGAGCAAAAATGAGCGCGTTGAACGCCAGCAAAGTTTACCCCTTGGATAGTTGCTCTATCGCCTTGCCACGAATGTGATGTACTCGGATTGGCTATCATCAAGAATCGGCGCGATAGTAGTGTCAAGGTTTTTAAAATGCAATAGAAATATGCTGATTATTCACTCTTTTTTTCTCGCTGGGAGAAAAAGTCTTGTAGTTCTTGCTCTTGATTATTAAGAAAGTCTTGATTTTGTTGACAATCTTTATCTTGCTGGCACACTTTTAGATCCGAGCTTTTGGGGCCTGTTTCTGGTGATTCACTCTTTGCAATCGCATAGGGGGCAAAGATCAGCAGTGCGAAGGTTAATCGGGTCAAATTTTTCATGATTCTGTTACGGCTAGTTTGGTATTGTCGCTATGTTGCCAGAAAGCGTAGACTGGTCTGTGGGGTTTTACCCAGTTTTGAGTCAATTTTGAGTTAGTTGAATATCCTAGGGGTTATGATGAGTAGGTTAAAAAAAATAGGCAATCGATCACTGAGCCTGGTTGAAGACATCGGGTTATTACTTATCGCTTTGATGACAGTGATCGCGATGGGCCAAGAGGTCTGGCTCGTCATCAGTAATCAAGCCGTCACCTTGGCCGATCTTTTGTTGTTGTTTATTTATCTTGAAGTGCTCGCCATGGTCGGTTTATATCTAAAATCGGGTCGATTACCGGTTCGAATGCCCCTGTATATTGTGATTGTCGCTTTGGCTCGATACATGGCACTCGATATGAAAAACCTGGATACTTGGCGTATGCTCGGGTTGTCGGGCGCTATTTTGATTGTGGCACTCGCCATTTTACTGATTCGCTTTGGGCACACGCGTTACCCCTATGGCGATGCGGATAAATCCCGCTAAACAGTAAACACTTGGTAATGGTTTCATCTGGTGGCGCTTGTATCACTCATGGTGATATTACCTTGGGCATAAGCTTATCTTTCGTCGAAAAAATCTTTATTTCTAATGTATTTACTCATTAGATGATAAGAAAAAGGTCGAATAACCCAGCTAAACAAGGAGCGCCCTAAGCGAATGAGGGTCGGCGTGTTTTCATAAATGCGCCCATTGTAGAGCCATAGGGCTTTACCTGAATGCCAATAGAGAAACGGAATTGGCGGCATAAAAGTGACAATATCAATATCGCAGCAGATACGGTAAGTTTTGTGACTGAGTTTGTAGCGCTGTCGAAATCGCCAGTCGCCCACTGCAGGTTGGCCAAAGGTGACAACACGCTTAATCGATTTTGGGTATTGGCGCTCAAGGTAGTCCGCGACGACACAGCCAATCGCACCACCGGAGGAGTGGCCGGTAATCGAGATGCGTTTGCCCTGCTTTATGAGGGGGACTAAGATGGCATTGAGGCGCTCGAAGACACTCAAACCAAGCGAGTCCTGATTGTAGCTAGGCTGACTTTCTTGATGGAGTAAGTGATGAAACCCGGCATGGATGCGGTAAGGCAATCGCCATTGCTCTAAACTTTTTGTCCACATGGCAAAATTCCACAGCCAATCACTTAGGCTGTGAGAGCCTTTAAATACCACGACCACTTCTTCTTTGTCTTTGCTCCACAACACGCGGATCATGATTTTACCGTACTGGTTTTTAATGATCCTTTGCCCATTGGGATCAAAACCGTAGCGCGTCTGTTTAAAAACACGTGGGTAGGCAAGATTGCATAATACAGCGTAGCGTTCGTACTGGTAACGTTTTAATGGCTTCAAGGTGTAAAGTGATCGTGAAACAAGCAGGTTGCCCTACACTAGGTAAACTTTGTGACCGTGCTATGAACTTGGAGAGAAAATGTGCCTAAATGGGACGACTTTTTTCAAACATCAAACTTTTAATGAGTAAGGATACCTTATGACAACGGCGTTAATTACTGGAGCATCGAGAGGGATAGGGAAAGAGTTGGCCAAGATACATGCCAGACAGGGTGGGGATTTGATTTTAATTGCCCGCAGTGAAGCGGATTTACTTGCCCTGAAACATGAGTTGCTGGCCGACAGCGAAATCCGAGTTGAAGTCATTGTTGCCGATCTTGCCGATACCGGGGCTGTTGAACAGGCGTATCAAAGAGTTCAAAAGCTGGATATGCCAGTCGATTATCTGATTAACAATGCCGGCTTTGGTGGGTATGGTCCGTTCTATCAGCGCCAATTTGAGCATGACAGGGAAATGGTGATGGTGAATATTTTGGCATTAACCCAGTTAACCCATTACTTTTTACCGGACATGATAGCGAGAGGTTCGGGAAAGATACTCAATATCTCTTCGACGGCTTCTCTGTTGCCCGGGCCATTGCAAGCCACCTATTATGCGACAAAAGCGTACGTAACTTCGCTCAGCCAGGCCATGGCTCAAGAACTCACGGGCACAGGCGTGACCGTGACTGCCCTATGCCCAGGCCCGGTTAATACTGACTTTGTCAAAAGAGGGGGGTTAGAGGGCGTGAAAGCGTGGGGCATGGCAAAATCTGCCGTTCATACTGCCAATATCGGTTATCAGGCTATGCTCAAAGGCAAGCGTGTGGCGTTTGATAATCTGGGACTGGCTATTTTGTTAACCTGGGTCGTACCATTGCTGCCAAGGCGTTGGGTAAGTTATTTCTCTCAAAAAACCATGGAACGTCGTTTATAGCTCACGGTTTAGCCAAGCGACACACTGAGACCGCCGTTCATGGTGATGTCGCCTCTTTATCTTGGTACATACGATGGTCTGCGAGGTTGAGCAATTCTTGGCTGTTTTTGGCATCGTCTGGATAGCGACTAATACCAATACTTACTCCCACGTTAAGCTCGTATTCTTGCCAATGGATAGGCTGTTCAATCAATGCTTGTAGCTCTTTGATTTTTGGTTTAATAGCGACAAAGTGATCGATTAAATCTAAGCAGACTACAAATTCATCTCCACCTAACCGGCCGGCAAAATCAGACTCGCGAATGTTGTCATTAATGCGCTTGGCGATGGCTTGCAATACATAATCGCCAGCCGAATGGCCATAGTGGTCATTCACGGCTTTAAACTTGTCTAAATCAATAAAAAGCACCGCCAGTTTGTATTTGGTTCGTTTGGCTTTGTGGATCGCGGTCTCAAGCGCATCGGTTAAAGCACGGCGGTTGAGCAAGCCGGTGAGTGAGTCGTGTTCCGAGAGATACGCCAATTCTTCTTTTTGGGTGGTTAAGATTTGAGTTTGTTTTTCAACTTCAGCTTTAAGCTCATCGCGACTAAAGGTAATGTTTTTTAGCTGTGCCGTCATACTGTTAAATTGTTTTGCCAGAGTATCAAACTCTAAATCTAAATGAATTCGCGTTATAGTCGAGTCCATATCGCCGTCGGCCAGTTTGCTTATGCGGTGATTTAACACCTTAAATCCTGTTTGAGTATGGCGAAAAATGACATAAGAAATCAACACCACGACCAAGGTGAAAGCCAGCAGTTTGGCTGCAGATTGAATCAATGTTGAGCGGTGAATCACGGTGTTGGCTGAGATAATTTGCCTTTGGATTTGCCCAACCGCATCTTTCATCGATTGGGTGATCATGTCATACCTTGCGTTGAGTATATCGATACCCCTTATGGTGTTATTAAACGGCGGGCTGACTCTTTGGTATCCCTGCTCAAAGGCGATTAATGATGACAAATCGCGATTAAGGCGGAATAAATGATGCTGTTTATCGAGCCAATCAGGGGCTGTGTTTAAAAACCGCTCTAACTCATCTTGACTCGTCTCTATGTTAACTAAGCTGGCATTATCTTGATATTGAAGGTAGGTCCAAAGCTGGCTTTGAATTCGGTCAACTTGGTGTTGCAGGTCAATCAGCACACCCATATTTTGCTGGCTGTCTTGTTGTGTGTTGAGCAGGGATTTCATTGAGGATAAGGTGACTCCAAAAAGAGTCAGTGTAATGAGAATAAGTAACATTAACTTGTGCGAGAGAGACTTTAGCATAGTGGCGGCCTAATGTAAGTTCACTGGGGTTGACGTTGACTCGACAGCCAACAAGTCTCGAAAGTTAGGCATAGTTTGGGCTTTTATACGACCTTTTTCTTTCGCCCACCGAGCTTGTAATTCGATATTGGCCAACAAGGAGTTACTTAATGATAAATGGAAAAAATAATCCCCCCATGTCCATTCAATTTGCTGTTTTGATGTCGAAAGCTTGTCAGCGATGATCTGTTGAGAGTCTTCATCATTCATGCTTATCCAGTCAATAGCGCTGCGCAGTGCATTAAGTAACTGTCGGTTGGTTGCAGAGGCTGAATTTTGCATGGCAAAGAGGTTAAAGTTTAATTGGTAGATACCATCAAGGCTGAGGTCTCGGATCAAGTTTGGTTGTTGACTGTTGATATTGTAAATGTGAGGCTCCCAAGTGCTGATAGCCACCACTTTATCGTCGAGCAAAGCTTGGCTGAGCGCCTCAGGTGAATAAAATACGATGTTAGCTGCATTGGGGTTGATGTTGTTTAACAGCAAAAACGTATCGAGATAAAACTCGCTGGCACTCGACTTTATGGCGCCTATCGGCTGAGACAATAAATCGGAAGCTCGATCAATATTATTGTTTTTCTTAGTAATAACTTTGATATCTTTGGTTGAGGTGACAAAACTGGATAATAATTTGAAATCGTGCCGTTGAAAGCGGTTGAACATGGCGACCGTTTCTGATGCCGTGGAATAATCGACTTGTCCTGTGAACATCTCCTCCATGCAACGAACGCCGCCACTGCAATTGACTAAGGTGACGTCGAGATCGTTCTGGGCAAAAAAGCCTTGTTGTTGTGCGATGAAAAAAGGTGCGGACAAAGGCGTGCTTGACACCGCGATCGAAATAGACGTGTTCTTTTTATTTTCATGCTGTTGATAATTGTGTTGGTAGAAGATAACCGCCAACGCAACAAAAAGACTCAGCAAGAGCATAAGCCGAATGTTTTTTATTTTTATCATGGTGTGGCAACCTGTATTACTGACATTGTCATCGTCGATGTTATTTTTTATTTTTTTGTGCAGTCAAACAAAAGACTCTTCTAACTATATGTAAAAAGAGCGGCTTCTGCTTAAAGAATGTAGATTGCTTGAGCTCTATCACAAATCAAAATCTGAGATTGAAAATATTCAACTCATCAATTCGCAACTTCTTCTCTGCGGCTCTAAACTTTTGAGGATAGTTACCAGTGAGCTGTGTTTAAG
>JBFGYW010000063.1:0-15354 GCA_041587235.1 Vibrio sp. | reverse complement strand
CCACGGCGATTGGCTTGATTTCGGCGTGCTCTGAATATTTTGGTCGTTTAACGCGCTTTTCTTACCAAGTTTGGGTGGTGGTCTTAGGTGTGGTTTGTGCTGTGGTTGCCAATGTCGGACTATCACAGCTGATCTCACTGTCGATACCTGTACTATTTGCTCTTTATCCTGTCGCTATTGCTTTGGTGGCATTGAGTTTTGTGCGCCGTTTTCTCAACCACCCGCGTTTGGCCTATCGAGTCGTGGTGTTGGTGTCGTTCATCTTTGCCTTAATCGACGCGGCAAAAGTGGTGGGCATCGATGTTTCGGCTCTGCACTTTTTACCCTTGTTTAGCATCGGCATGGGCTGGTTGTTGCCTACAGCGATAGCCATTGCTTGTATGATGGTGTTTGGCCGCCAGGTGGCTTCTGCTCAGCAGGCACGCTAGAGCTCTACCGCCAATGCGGCGAGTCTTCGCTAAGTGTGAGATAAACCGATAAAAAGGCCCGTCATGTTATTGACGGGCCTTTTGGTATTTTATTAGTCGCAGTGACGAGCTAGGGTCATACCCATCTGGTTAAGTCGTTGGTCAATGATAGGGCAGGTATCAAACTTGAGAACAAGGCAAGCTCTTTTCTAAAAAAAGACTATGAATTGTTATTCTCCCCGTGATGGTGTTAACCGTGTTATTGAGTTGCTTAGCCCGCTATTGAGTGTGCTTGGTAAAAGCCTAGAGCGCGTCGTGGTATTCCACTAACACTTGCTCGCACCATTGCTCAATCCGCTCATCGCTCAGTTCATATTGAGAGTCTTCATCGAGGGCGAGGCCGACAAAATACTCGCCGCAGTCCGTGAGCGCTTTTGAGGCATCGAACTGATAGCCTTGGTTAGGCCAATAGCCCAGCATATGTGCGCCGCCCGCTTTGACTTGATCGTGCAACAACCCCATGGCATCTAAAAACCATTCGCCATAGCCTTCTTGGTCACCGAGGCCAAACAGGGCAACGTGTTTGCCCTGGAGGGAAACGCTAGCAATGTCGCCCCATATTTGCGCCCAGTCTTCTTGTATTTCGCCAAAATCCCAAGTAGAAATGCCAAGTAATAATAGGTCGTAATCGGCCATTTGGCTTAATGGGGTGTCCTTGACATTGTAAATATCGACGAGCTCTTCACCGATGATGGCTCGGATTTTTTCTGCGGCCATTTCGGTATAGCAGGTAGTCGAGCCATAAAATAGTCCGATTTTCATTGTTACTCTCTTCGGTTTTCGACACTGGAAGCGAATTGTACCTGTAAATGGCCTTTTTGTGCACTGGCAATATTATCGAGGTTTTGATTGGCAAGTTTTCGCGTTATTATGCAAGGTATTCGCCTCAATGTTTATAGCAATCAATAGGTAAAGTATGTCCTCTGACGCGGTGTCACTGCCTCCTGACTGGGAAGTAGTCGAACAATTTTTAGATGCGATGTGGATGGAAAGGGGATTATCCGATAATACCTTAGCCTCCTATCGCAATGATTTACTCAAATTGATGAACTGGATGGCAGCGCGTAATCTCAGGCTAAACTTTATTAGTCAATCCGGGCTTCAAGATTATCAGACCCATTTAAGTGATCTCGATTACAAGCAAACCTCGCGCGCGCGCATGCTGTCGGCCATTCGTCGTTTATTTCAGTATTTGCACCGCGAGAAATACCGCGCCGATGATCCGAGTGCCTTGTTGATCAGTCCTAAACTGCCCAAGCGGTTGCCAAAGGACATCAGTGAGCAACAAGTCGACGATTTACTCAATGCCCCCAATCCTCAAGAGCCGATTGAATTGCGCGATAAAGCCATGTTGGAGCTGCTTTACGCGACCGGCTTACGCGTGTCTGAGTTGGTGGGACTGACGATGGAAAACGTCAGTTTGCGCCAAGGTGTGGTTCGGGTCACGGGTAAAGGGGGCAAGGAGCGTTTGGTGCCGATGGGAGAGAGCGCGGTAGAATGGTTAGAGCGCTTTATTCAGACAGGTCGCCACCAATTGTTGGGCGAAAAAAGCTCCGATGTGGTGTTTCCCAGTAAACGAGCTAGGCAAATGACGCGACAAACCTTTTGGCATCGCTTGAATCACTACGCGGTAATTGCGGGGATTGATACCGACTTGCTGTCGCCCCACGTCCTGCGGCATGCCTTCGCGACCCATTTATTAAACTATGGCGCTGATCTCAGAGTGGTGCAGATGTTATTAGGACATAGTGACTTATCCACCACACAAATTTATACTCATGTGGCAACGGAACGATTGAAACAACTGCATGGTGAGCATCACCCCCGTGCGTAACCCAATAAAGGTGACAGGAATGAGAAAATGGATTGGCGGTAACACGGACGTGATGAGCGGTTTGGCGAGAATCAAGCAGACCCTGATGTTGTGTGGTTTGTGCTTGTTGAGTGGCCAAGCCTTGGCTGAGCAGGCCTCGGCCTATGATCAAGAGGCGCTGACAGCCCGTTTTGCCAACATGGGCTTAGAGGTAAAATCGATTCGCCCAGCCGATATCGATGGTTTGTTGGAAATCGAAACCCCAAGTGGCGTCTTATATTCTAATTTGGCCGGTGATCACTTTATTGCCGGCACCTTGTACACGCTAGACGACCAGGGGCAATACCTGGATGTCATGGCTAAACGCCAAGCGCCAATCAATGCAAAAAAATTGGCGGCAATGAAAGATCAAACCATTGAATACAAAGCCGATGATGAACAATACGCGGTGACGGTATTTACCGACATTACTTGCGGTTATTGCATGCGTTTGCACTCGCAAATGGATCAGTACAACAAACTGGGTATCACAGTGCGCTACTTGGCCTTCCCTCGTCAGGGACTGGGCGGCAGCGTGGCCGATAATATGGCTAAGGTGTGGTGCGCAGCGGATCCTAAAGCGGCGTTAAGTGCGGCGAAAAGCACACGTGTGATACCAGCGGCACAAGGCAATCTCGACCAATGCCGCGCCGAAGTAAAAGCCCAGTATGATTTGGGCCGTGAACTGGAAATTTCAGGCACACCGGCCATCTTTATGCCCAATGGCGAAATGGTGGGCGGTTACCTCCCCGCGAGCGCTTTGCTGCAGCGTTTACAACAAGCTTTATAATGACTCGGCCTAAGAGTCAGTGAGCGATACTAGCACGAGACACCCTGCGCTTCTCTCGCTTAGGCCGACAGAACACTGAACGGAATATGATTGAAATTCAAAGACGCGCTCAGGTTGACCTGGGCGCATTACCCGACGACATACCCGCCCTTTTAAGACGCATCTACCTCAGTCGAGGCATTGAACACGCCGAGCAATTACACACTTCGATTAAAGGCCTGCACCCCTTTGTGCAATTACACGGCATTGATCAAGCGGTTGAGGTGTTGTTTCAGGCGATACGCGATCGCAAGCGCATCGTGGTAGTCGGCGATTTTGATGCCGATGGCGCCACCAGTTCGGCCTTAGCGGTATTAGGGCTAAAAATGTTGGGGTGTCAGGCCGTGGATTACTTAGTGCCCAATCGCTTTGAAGATGGTTATGGCTTGAGCCCCGAAGTGGTCGATCAAGTGGTGGCGATGGGCGTGGATCTGATCATGACAGTCGATAATGGCGTGTCATCGATCAGCGGGGTGGCTCACGCAAAACAATTGGGTCTAGATGTGTTGGTCACCGATCACCACTTACCTGGTGAGTGTTTGCCCAACGCCGATGCTATCGTCAACCCCAACTTAGAACAGTGTACCTTTCCCTCTAAAGCACTGGCCGGTGTGGGCGTGACCTTTTATCTGATGATGGCGCTTTGCGTGCACATGCGCGGCAACGGTTGGTTTCAGCAACAAGGCATCGCCGAGCCTAAACTGATGAGCTTGGTCGATTTGGTCGCTTTGGGGACGGTAGCCGATGTGGTGCCGCTCGATGGCAACAACCGCATTTTAGTCCACCAAGGTTTACAACGCATTAGAGCAGGACTGGCTCGTCCGGGGATTCAAGCGCTTATCGAAGTGGCCAAACGCGATGCCTCACGGCTGGTTGCTGCCGATTTTGGCTTTGCCCTTGGGCCTAGGTTAAATGCGGCAGGGCGCTTAGACGACATGTCCTTTGGCGTGGAACTCTTGATGAGTAATAATATTCACGCGGCCCGCCGGATGGCCAATGAGTTAGATGGCCTTAACCAAACGCGTAAAGAAATCGAATCGGGCATGAAGCAAGAGGCGATGGCGTTTTGTGAGCGTTTATCCTTGGGGCAATCACAAGACTTACCCTTTGGTTTGGTCCTGTTTCAACGCGATTGGCACCAAGGGGTTATCGGTATTTTAGCGTCGCGAATCAAAGAGCAATTTCACCGTCCTGTGATCGCCTTTGCCGACGGGGGAGAAGGGCTTATCAAGGGCTCGTGTCGCTCCATTGCCGGTTTTCATATGCGAGACGCGTTGGATTTAATCGACAAAAAGCAGCCGGGGATGATCGTCAAATTTGGCGGCCACGCGATGGCTGCAGGGTTGACATTAAAGGCCGATCAATTAGAGGCGTTTCGCACCTTGTTTGATGAGGTGGTCAGAGAAAGTGTGGATGCCAGCGCTCTCAAAGGGGTGATCCTCTCTGATGGTGAGCTGTTACCTGAGCAATTTAATTTGGCCACGGCTGAGATGCTGCGCAATGCCGGACCTTGGGGGCAAGCTTTCCCCGAACCGCTCTTTGATGGGCGCTTTAAGGTACTTCATCAAAAATTGGTCGGAGAAAAGCACTTAAAGCTCATGCTGGAGCCTCAGTTTAAAGGTCATCGAAGTCAAGTGATGGTCGATGCCATCGCGTTTAATATTGATCTGAGGCGTTGGCCCGACCCCGCGGTGGATCAGGTGCAGTTGGCGTACCGACTCGATATCAATGAATTTCGTGGCAATCAGTCTTTGCAGTTGATGGTTGAGCACATCGAACCACTGTGAGCTAAGGGGAGAGATTAGGGCGATGACCAGGCTTGCGACCCGCGCACTGACTCGCGGGTCTGCACTTCGCCTCGATGCGAATTAAACAGCGAAGTGCCCGCGAGTTCAGTGAGTCGCACCAAAAAAATTCTGTATCTCTGTCACATTTTTCAGTAGAATTCTCCGGTTAAATTCTATGCGAAAATGTAGAGCACCATGTTTGAAATCAATCCTATAAAAAATCGCCTCCAGGATGTGTCTGAACGGACCCATATCCTGAGGGGGTATCTTTGACTATGACGCCAAAAAAGAGCGTCTAGAAGAAGTCAATGCCGAATTAGAACAACCCGATGTTTGGAACGAGCCTGAGCGTGCACAAGCTCTTGGCAAAGAACGCGCCAGCCTAGAAGCCGTGGTTGAAACCATCGATGCGCTTGTTCAAGGTGTCGATGATGTCGACGGCCTATTGGAACTCGCGGTTGAAGCCGAAGATCAAGAAACCTTTGATGAAATCGAACCAGAACTGGCTGAGCTCGAAAGCAAGCTTGAGCTGTTGGAGTTTCGCCGTATGTTTGCCGGCGATCACGACAGTTCTGACTGCTATATCGATTTGCAAGCGGGCTCAGGGGGCACCGAAGCGCAAGATTGGACTTCAATGATGTTGCGTATGTATTTGCGCTGGGCTGAAGCCAAAGGTTTTAAAGCGGAAGTCATCGAAGTGTCTGAAGGCGATGTCGCCGGCCTTAAATCGGCCACGGTACGCATCGTCGGCGAATACGCTTATGGCTGGTTGAGAACGGAAACCGGCGTTCATCGCTTAGTGCGCAAATCGCCGTTTGATTCTGGCGGTCGTCGTCACACCTCTTTTGCTTCTGCGTTTGTCTACCCAGAAGTGGATGAGAATATTGCCATCGATGTCAACCCTGCCGATTTGAGAATCGATGTGTATCGCGCCTCGGGGGCCGGTGGTCAGCACGTTAACACCACAGAATCTGCGGTTCGTATTACCCACATTCCTACCAATACTGTGGTGCAATGTCAAAACGATCGCTCGCAACACAAAAACAAAGACCAAGCGATGAAACAATTGCGCGCTAAGCTGTTTGAGTTGGAATTGCAAAAGCAAAATGCCGAAAAGCAAGCCAACGAAGACGCGAAGTCAGACATTGGTTGGGGCAGCCAAATTCGCTCCTACGTGTTAGATGACTCCCGCATTAAAGATTTGCGAACTGGGGTAGAAAACCGCAACACCCAGGCAGTCTTAGACGGCGATTTAGATAAATTTATCGAAGCAAGCTTAAAATCAGGGCTTTAAGCCTCACCGAATGACAGGATACATCGATTATGACTGATGATGTGCAAAACGATCACATACAAGAAGAAAACAAACTGATTGCTGAACGCCGTGCAAAGCTCGACGCGATTCGTCAAAATTGCAGTGCTAATGGCCACCCGAATGACTTTCGTCGCGACAGCTTAGCGGGTGATCTGCAGGCGGAGTTCGGTGAGAAAAGCAAAGAAGAGCTTGAAAGCTTAAACCACGTTGTTGCCGTCGCTGGCCGAGTAATGGCCAAGCGCGGTCCGTTCTTGGTACTGCAAGAAACTTCAGGTCGCATCCAGGCTTACGCGGCAAAACCGGTGCAAAAAGAGCTGAAAGAAAAGTACCAAGGTTTGGATATTGGCGACATCATTGGCGTTAAAGGTGCTTTGCACAAGTCGGGCAAAGGCGATCTGTATGTCAATATGGAAGAGTACGAGTTGTTAACCAAAGCGCTGCGTCCTCTGCCTGAAAAGTTCCACGGTTTAACCGACCAAGAGATGCGTTACCGTCAGCGTTATGTCGATTTGATCGTCAACGAAGATTCGCGCCAAGCGTTTATTATCCGCTCTAAGCTGGTGTCGGCGATTCGTCAATTTATGATGAGCAAAGGCTACCTAGAAGTCGAAACGCCGATGATGCACGTGATCCCTGGCGGGGCAACGGCGCGTCCTTTCATCACGCATCACAATGCACTGGATATCGATATGTACTTGCGTGTCGCACCAGAGCTTTACTTGAAGCGTTTGGTGGTGGGCGGTTTTGATCGCGTATTTGAAATTAACCGCAACTTCCGCAACGAAGGTTTATCGCCGCGTCACAATCCAGAATTTACCATGATGGAATTCTATCAAGCCTATGCCGATTACAAAGACTTGATGGATTTGACCGAAGAGATGCTTAGCAGTGTGGCGCTGTCAGTATTGGGCAGCACGTCTTTGCCTTATGGCGACGAAGTAGTGGAATTTGGTGGCACTTACGCTCGTATGAGTATGTTTGAAGCCATCAAACACTACAACCCTGATCACCAAGACATTCAAGCGCTGAGTGAACAAGATCTGCAAGACCGTGAACGCATGGTCGCGATTGCGAAATCGTTGCACATTGAAGTCGAAAGCTTCTGGACTTGTGGTCAGCTGTTAGAAGAGATCTTTGGTGAAACCGCAGAGCCAAAACTGATTCAGCCGACCTTTATCACCGGCTACCCAGCGGATATTTCGCCATTGGCACGTCGCAGTGATGACAATCCTTTCTTTACCGACCGCTTTGAGTTCTTTATCGGTGGCCGTGAAGTGGCGAATGGCTTCTCTGAGCTTAATGACGCAGAAGATCAAGACGCGCGCTTTAAAGCTCAGGTGGATGCAAAAGACGCTGGCGATGACGAAGCGATGTACTACGACGCCGACTACATCACCGCGCTTGAGCATGGCTTACCGCCGACCGCAGGCCAAGGGATTGGTATCGATCGCCTCGCGATGTTGTTCACCAACACGCACACCATTCGCGATGTGATTCTCTTCCCAGCGATGCGCCCACAAGCTTAAAGCGGCGATATCTCGAATAGCGATACACCACCTCCTTGTGAGGTGGTTTTTTTTACCGGTAAAACCCTCATCTAACCCACATCCATTTGACTCAATCGCTGGGTACCCCTGCGGGATCAAATGCTCGCGCTTTTTCCTGCGCGATTGTTGACCTCATACTCCATCAGATGAGTATTTGGCCATTGATAGCGAATCGCATACGCTAAAATGTTCACTTTGTTCAACATTTAGACTATTCTTAATTCATCATCTCAATAACATGATCGCACCGTCGATGGTTATTTGGCCTTGCATTAGCCTTTGCTACCGCCAATCCATTGCCAGTGAGCGTATCCTTAAGTGAGTGACGATGAAAAAACTTCGAGAAGCGGCTTCGATAAAAATCTTGGTGCTGGTGGGCGCCCAAGCCCCCGAGTGGTTTGAGCAATTACAGGCCCTAGGGTGGACTTGTCATCTGTGTTCTGATTTGCGCACCGCTCACAGTTTAATTCAAGAGATTGGCCCCTGCATTGCGGTGGTGGATCTCAGCCGTGATACCTTCAGCCTCAATGGTGTAGCTCACTTGGTCAACGCCTATCAATACGTGCGTTGGATGGCGTTGATCCGCGATCAACAAGTGGATTTACCTTCCATTAATCAATTTATCGTGCACTTTTGCATCGACTTTTTTGTCGTCCCGATCCCCTCTCACCATCAACTGTTAGCGACTTTAGGTCATCAACTGGGAATGGTGCGTTTAGAACAACGGGTTTGGCAGTCACAAAGCATGGGGGTGACGCAATTTACCGGTCAGTCTTCGGCGATTAATCACTTGCGCCAAATGATCAAACGCTGGTCGTACAGTGATGTCAGTGTGTTTATTCACGGTGATGTGGGGGTGGGCAAAGAGCGTCTCGCCCGTGCCATTCACGAGTCTTCTTCGCGTGCTCACAAGCCATTTTCTGTGGTGCGTTGCGCAGCGTTAAGCGATTATTCATTAGAAACACAGGTGTTTGGGATTGGTATTGAGCAAGATACGATTTCGGTTTTAGAGAAAAGTCACGGTGGCACAGTGCTGTTTTACGACTTTATGTCGATGTCACTTGAGCAGCAACAAAATCTCCTGCATGTTTTACAAGACAGTCAGGTTCACAGTTCGGTGGGGTTAAAGTCTATCGATGTGCGCATTTTAGTGGCGAGCAGCTCGTCCGTCGACAAAGCCATGTCTAAAGGCGGTTTGCTGCGGGCGTTATACGATTACGTCAGTATCTTACCCATTACGGTACCCAATTTACGCGAACGGCAAGCCGATATTTTGCCTTTGGTGGATGACTCTATCACGCGCTTTTGTCAGGAGTATCGCTTGCCAAAACGGGTGCTTGATCCCCAAGTTGAGACCTTATTGCAAAACTATTCTTGGCCGGGTAACGTGCGCGAGCTGATCAATAAAATTAAACGCGCGCTGCTCATTTGTGATGGCGATGTGATAGGGCTTGAGCACTTTGATTTTAATCAGCAGCCACAACAAAGTTCAACCCTCAAAGCCATTCGCGAAAAAAGCGAGTGCGAGGCGTTAAAACGCGCGTTGGAAAATCATGACGGCCAAGTGATGCTGGTGGCCAAAGAGCTCAAAATTTCTCGTGCCACCATGTATCGTTTACTCAATAAATACAACTTATTACCCAATTCAGGCAGTGAATCATCTCCGTATTTTTAAATCATCGATGACTGAAATGGTCAATCATCATGATTTACTATTCAATGACAGAGTAATTACCTTTATATTCAATTAGGTGTCTATTTTTGTGTATTTTGTTGTTATTGTTGGTTATGATTTAGTCAGTCATTAGGGTAATGACTGTGTGGATTATTATTCTCAGGAGGGGCATATGAAAACTGGTTTATCAGCGCGTTTTTATCTGTCCTGTTTGCCACTTTCTACCGGCTCTGGTTCGTACTTGGTTATGTGCCATCGCGCCGTGTTGCGACCTATGAATAATTAATCCGTGCCTACTCATCAGGCTGCGGAAATAGCAGTCTGACCTCGTCTTATTGGCACTGTTATTTCTGCTCCTAAATCGGAGATAAATAATATGCGTCCATCTATTTACATTTCGTTAGCGACATGGCTCATCCAGCAAGATTTACACCGTCAAGATCGCCAATGGCGGCATAACCTTCGCCGTCGCAGTTATCATGTGCCTTGGCACAATGCGCATTTGTTGAAAGACATTGGTCTTGATCCACAAGGAAGGCCATTGGGGCAAGAAATGCCAATCGAGCAAGCCACTCAGCGCCGACTGACTCATTTGACTCGCATCGTGAGGTGGCGGATGAGAACGGTGAGTTAGCGAAAGGCCAATCACGACCTTTGACGGTTGTGATTGGCCTAATGCGAACAGTCTTTGGCATCAAAGACCAAGCGCAACGGCCAAAGCGGTTGCGCTTGGTCTTTCTCTTCTATGGGCAGGGGTTGGAAAACTCAGTGCTGATCGCCTGAATCCCTTCTAATACTGAATCGCTTAGCGTGACCTCAATACTGTCAATGTTTTGCTTGAGTTGAGGCAAGGTGGTCGCACCGATGATATTGGAAGCGACAAACGGTCTTTGGTTGACATAAGCCAGAGCCATATCGACAGGGTCAATACCGTGATCTCGAGCCAATTCTACGTACGCTTGGGTGGCTTTAATGCCTTGTGGAGTAAAGTAGCGTTGGAAGCGTTCAAACAAGGTACAGCGCGCGTTTTCTGGGCGTTGACCATTGAGGTATTTACCGCTTAAGCAACCAAAGGCCAGTGGCGAGTAGGCCAGTAGCTGTACCCCTTCATAATGACTGATTTCAGAAAGGCCCACTTCAAAACTGCGATTTAACAAGTTGTAAGGGTTTTGAATGGAAACGATACGAGGAAGATCGTGTTTCTCTGCCAGGCGCAGTAAGCTCATCACCCCCCATGGGGTTTCATTAGACACGCCGATGTAGCGAACTTTGCCGGCGTTGACTAACTCTGTTAAAGCCTCAAGGGTTTCGATTAAAGTGACTTCTTCTTGCTCATCGTGCTCTGGGTAGTTGAGTTGGCCAAAGTAATTGGTTTTTCGTTGCGGCCAGTGAATTTGATACAAGTCGACATAGTCGGTCTGTAGGCGTTGTAGGCTATCGTCGATGGCAAGATGAACATTGCGACGGTTTAAATTCATCGATTCGCGAATGTTAATCCCCGTTCTGGGACCCGCGACTTTGGTCGCTAAGACAATTTTTTCTCGTTTGCCCGATTGCTTTAACCAATTGCCTATATAGCTTTCGGTTCGGCCCTGAGTTTCGGGCTTGGGAGGGACGGGGTACATTTCTGCGGTATCGAAAAAATTGACGCCGTGATCGAGTGCCATATCCATTTGTAAAAACGCGTCACTTTGGCTGTTTTGCTCACCGAATGTCATGGTGCCTAAGCCAATTTTACTGATTTCTAAGCTTGAGTGAGGGAGTTTTGTATAAAGCATCTCCAGTCCTTTTTGATGGTTTTCTTACTCACTATAGGTAAAGCGAGACTCAAGCGTAAAGGGAAATCTGAGTTTGTGCTCGAAAAAATACCATCATTGACTAAACTAACAGTAACGAGTGTTGCGGGGGTTAAAGATGGAAATGCAGCAATTTGAGCAGTGGGTACAGGCATACAGTAAACATCACCACCAGGCGCCCAAGGTTTTTGTCATCGGTTGTTCGGGGTTGCCACACTATTTGTTGGCGGTTGAGTTTAAGCATCATTTAGAGCCAGTACGTCAAGGCGATAAACCGATTCACTACGTGTCGCTAGAAGGGGTGAGAGAAGAGCTCATGCGCCTTGGTGTCGATAAGGCATTTTTGCGTTTGCACAATACTTACGATGAGTGTTGTGGCAATGAGACCCTAGCCGAGTCTTTTTGCGATATCGAAATGGCGGTGATGTCGGCTCACTAGTTGATTGACTAAGGTGTGAGCTGATAACACCGCCAAATCATTGTTATTGCTTGGCCAAATGAACCTTATTTACCGGTTAAATGAGCTTATTGGCCAGTTAAATGAATAAAGTGTCGCTGCAGTATTTGCGCGGTAAACTGAGTGCGCAGATAAAAACCGCGTGGCAGGGTTTTTATCGGTTTACCCTCTTGATTATACGCCTGAGTTAAGGCTTTACCGTTCGCGGCTTTCGGTCGGATTTGCAACACTTGGCCGTGTTTGGCACTGATGTGTTGATATTGTCCCAACGCAATCAATTCCATTAACTCCTCCCAATCTTGTTTCAGCTGCTGTTCTTCTTCTTGGCTGGGCGACCAAATCAGCGGTGCGCCAACGCGCCGGTCCGCTAAGGGAATTTCTCGCTCACCTTCCACGGGAACCCAAAGCACGCGCGAGAGTTTATGCCTGACATGACTATTTTCCCAGCGCACGCCTTGAATGCCGGTGAGCGGTGCAACGCAGACAAAGGTGGTTTCTAAAGGCAGGCCTTGATGGCTAATAGGGATGGTTTTTAACTCAATGCCTAAATGGACAAAATCTTGCTGTGGTTTGCTGCCTGAAGCGGCGCCAAGGTGCCATTCGATTAACTGACCGACCCAGCCCTTGTCTCGATTGAGGTTGGCAGGCATGGCTATACCGGCTTGTTGTGCCAGTTCAGCCAAGCTTTGACCGGCCATCGCCAAAGCGCGTTGGATTAATTCGTGTTCCGATTGAGGTTCGCTGTTCATACTCGTTAAGATTGGATCAAACGTGTTGGGTTAGTGTACTCAATAACGGTCACATCAGGTAGTGCTGGCGTTGCCGTTTGGGGGATCATAAGGCTTTTTCAAAGACAAAAAGCCAATTCATATGCGTGTTGTTTCAATGGTTAAAAAAACAGGTTTTTAGTTGGATTCTCGACTTGATCTTTGCTGGATAATCTGAAATTTAATCGTCACAATGTGGATAACCCAAAGAGTGGTGGATCTTTGACCGATCTGTGTTTGCTGGCTTTTTAATCGTTTTATACAGTGGCTTTTTTCTTGTGGTTATCTTTAAATTAACTATTTAAATCATGTTGTTATAAATTTTGTCTTGTCGGTTTTTTAGCTGGAAGATGACGAGCTAATTTGAATTTTTTTGTTTGTGACAGAATTCTTCACAAAGTTATACACAGAAAAGGTGAATAAAATGCGCGGCTGGTCACAGTTTCTGTTGATAACTTGTAACTCATTGTGCACTAATACTCGACCAGAACAAAAAAATATTATCAATATCACGTAGCTGTGTTTGCTACTGGTAGGGATCTGTGAAAAAATCAAATAATTAAAATTTAACTTGAGGTTAGCCAGTGATCGATGGCGATGGTTATCGACTTAATGTCGGTATTGTAATTTGTAACAACCATGGTCAGGTGTTCTGGGCTAAACGGTATGGACAGCACTCATGGCAGTTTCCCCAAGGGGGGATAGACGAGGGAGAATCTCCTGAGCAAGCCATGTTTCGTGAGCTTTACGAAGAAGTGGGTTTAACAGAAAGAGACGTTAAAATTGTCGCCACCAGTCGACATTGGTTGCGCTATAAGTTACCCAAACGCCTCGTAAGGTGGGATTCAAAACCTGTTTGTATTGGCCAAAAACAGAAATGGTTTTTGTTGCGATTGGAGTGCGATGAAGCGAACATCAATATGCAGCAAGGCAACGCTCCTGAGTTTGATGGTTGGCGCTGGGTAAGTTATTGGTACCCTGTCAGGCAAGTGGTGTCATTTAAACGCGATGTGTATCGTCGAGCAATGAAAGAATTTGCTTCCGCGGCGATGCCATTTCGCGAACGAAAAACAAAAGGAAAACGTAAAAAACGAAGGGGATAAAGCGATCATGTTGAGTCAACTCAGGGAGATTGTTGATAAGGTTTCTCGCATCGATGATGTTCACGCGGCCTTGCAGGTGTTGGTTAAGGAAACCAGTCTCGCTTTGCAAACCGAGTGTTGCACCATTTATTTTGCCAATGAAGCCAAACAACGACTTGAGCTGATGGCAACTCAAGGGCTGACTTTTACCGGCGATAGTATTCACATTAAGTTTTCTGAAGGCCTGGTTGGCTTGGTGAAGCGCAGTGCCGAGCCGGTCAACTTAGCTCGCGCTTCAGAGCACCCGAGTTTTAAATTTTTTCCTCAGTTGGGTGAAGAGGTCTACCACTCTTTCCTCGGCACCCCAATCATTCATCGCAAACAAGTGCTTGGCGTGTTAGTTATCCAACAAAAATCCCCGCGCTTGTTTGACGAAATGGAAGAGTCCTTTCTAGTAACGTTGGCGGCGCAAATTGCGGTGTTGATTTCCCAAGCGCAAAGCCAAGGTCAATGGCAACTGGGCCGACAATCTCATCATTTGCTCAAAGGCGTTCCCGGGTCGCCAGGCGTGGCGATTGGCCATTTTTGGTTTGACAATACACAACCGAGTTTTGACGATGTTTTCCCCGCTTCTACGGTCAATAAAGAGCAAGAACAAGAGCGCTTAGCCGTGGCTGTCGAAAGTGCGCTCAGTGACTTTCGCCGCCTCAAAAAGCGCTTTGACTCTGAGCTTAACAAAGAGACATTGGCCATTTTTGACTTGTTTACCCACTTGCTCAATGATCCTATGTTGCGCAAAGCATTAAAGTATCGCATCGACAAAGGCGATCGAGCCGATTGGGCACTAAAACAAGTGATTGAGGAATTCTCCTCGCGCTTTGCGGCCATGACCGACGATTACTTGCGTGAACGAGCTCAAGATTTACGCGAGCTCGGCCAGCGTTTATTGTACTTTTTACAAAACAGTGAAAAGGACACCTTGCGCTTTGACCAGCCGGTGATCTTGGTGGCCAATGAACTCTCGGCTTCTCTGATTGCTTCGATCGACAAAGAAAACCTGTTAGCCGTAGTGGCATTAGAAGGGGCATCGAATTCTCACGCCGCTATTTTATCGCGTGCATTAGGAGTACCCGCGATACTCGGGGCCAATCTCACTCCTGAGCTTATCAATGGCAAACTTGGCATTGTCGATGGGTATACCGGTGAAATTTACGTTGATCCCAACAAGCGGCTCCAACATCGTTACTCATCGTTAGCTCGGGAAGAAAGTGAACTGTTGGCCACCGTAAATCGCGTGCTCGACAAGCCTGCTGTCAGCCAAGACGGCCAAAAAGTCGAACTGCTGCTCAATGCCGGTTTAAGCGCCGATACCAATATCGCCATCGATAAAGGGGTTGACGGGATTGGGTTATACCGCACCGAAATCGCGTTTATCATGCAAAATCGCTTTCCTTCAGAAGACGAACAAATGCAACAATACCAGAGTATTCTCAATCACTATCAGCCACAAAATGTGGTGATGAGAACGCTCGATATTGGCGGTGATAAACCTTTGCCTTATTTTCCCATCGAAGAGGAAAACCCATTTTTAGGTTGGCGCGGCATTCGTTTTACCCTCGATCATCCCGATATATTTGTCATTCAATTACGCGCGATGTTAAAAGCCAGTATAGGTAATGACAACTTGAGTATATTGTTGCCTATGGTGTCGGGAGTACAAGAGCTAGAAGACACCATCATACTGATTAATCAGGCGTTTAACGATGTCGGTGAGCTTTAT
>JBFGYW010000062.1:0-15548 GCA_041587235.1 Vibrio sp. | reverse complement strand
GGCCAACCCTTTACCCAAGAGTGCACCGCTGGCACGGCGGTCAGAATCATGACTGGTGCGCCGCTGCCAACGGGGGCCGATGTAGTGGTGATGCAAGAGAACGTCTCGCTCACTCACACCTCAGAAACTCAGCAAGCAATTCTCATCACCCAGCCCCCTAAGTCAGTGGGTGCCAATATTCGCCCGCGCGGTGACGACATTTTGCAAGGCGCTTTGGTGTTAGAGGCTGGCCATCGTCTCACGCCTCGCGACGTCCCTATGTTAGCATCGCTCGGTATTGCCACGGTGAGCGTTTATCGCAAGCCCAAAGTCGCGATTATCTCCACGGGTGACGAACTCAAGCCCCTTGGCAGTTGCTTAAAACACGGCGAGATCTACGACAGTAATCGTTATGGCATGAAAGCCTTACTCAACAACTTTGGCTGTGATGTCATGGACATGGGCATTATCGCCGATGAATTGGAAACACTAAAACAAGCCTTTACCTACGCCGATCAACACGCCGATGTGGTCATCACTTCTGGGGGAGTCAGTGTTGGCGAAGCGGACTATACCAAAGCAGTACTCGAACAACTTGGCCAAGTGGATTTTTGGAAAATCGCCATCAAGCCCGGCAAACCTTTTGCCTTTGGTCAATTGCAACACTCTCTGTTTTGTGGCTTGCCGGGTAATCCGGTGTCGGCTTTTGTCACCTTGTATGTCTTAGTCCAACCATTGCTGGCAAAACTGTCTGGACACAGCCAATGGCAACCGCCGCTTTCTATGCCTGCTACCTTGCTAAGTCCACTCAAAAAAGTACCTGGTCGGAGTGATTACCAGCGCGGGTATGCTCGCTTTGAAGAGGGTAAATGGGTAGTGGAAACCACAGGCAATCAAAGTTCTGGCGCGTTTCGCTCGATGAGTTTAGCCAACTGCTTTATCGTTCTTGAACGAGAACGCGGCCATGTGGCTGCCGGTGAAAGTGTCAATATTGAGTGGTTTTCACCCGATCTTTATTAATACCAATCGAACGAAATAGCCCGTCATACTTGTCGCGAGTCGCGATTAGGGCGTGAATCACGATCAATCGATGTACAAATGACCGTGAATTGCTGACCGGCTATTTCTAATGAGTAAACATGGACTCTACATTAACCAAACAAGAAGAATTGCGCTATTTTCGCCAAATCAGCCTCACCGGCTTTGATTACGACAAGCAAGAGCAACTCAAACAAAGCCGAGTCTTGATCATTGGCCTTGGCGGCTTGGGTTGTGCTGCCAGTCAATACTTGGCCAGCAGTGGCGTCGGCCATTTAACCTTAATCGACGATGATCGCGTCGATGAGTCAAACTTACACCGCCAATTACTGCATCACGATGCCGACCTCGGGCAGCGAAAAACCCATTCTGCCAAAGCCAAGCTCTCGCAAATCAACCCCTACCTTTCTATCGATACGGTTGAACGTCGCCTCAATGACGAACAATTGTGCGAACAAATCAAACAACACGACATCGTTTTAGATGCCAGTGATAACTTGCAAACTCGCAACCAATTAAACCGCTGTTGTTACTCGCTGCGCACTCCGCTCATTTCGGGGGCGGCGATTCGCATGGAAGGTCAAATCAGCGTTTTTGAGTATCGAGATGCCAAGCAGCCCTGCTATCAGTGTTTTAGTCAGTGGTTTTCGCCAAGCCAACTCAGTTGTGTTGAGGCTGGGGTCATGCCTGCTGTGGTCGGAATCATTGGTGCCACACAGGCGTTAGAAGCGATCAAAGTGCTTTGTCACTTCGGCAAACCCTTGCAAGGAAAATTGTTGCTTCTCGATGCGATGACGTTGCAGTGGCAGACACTCGGGTTGCCTAAATCTCCGGATTGCCCTGTTTGTGCAACAGGGGAAAATACAGCAAAGGATACACCATGAAAAACCTTATCGAACCCAGCGACCTCCAGCGTATGATGCAAGCAGGTAACGTGCACATTCTCGACGCCAGTATTGCCTTTCAGATCCCTGGCGAAGGTGAAAAGATTGTCGGTCGCGTGATCCCGGGTGCGCTGCGCTTTGACTACGACCGCGACTTTGCCGATCTCGACAGTCACTTACCGCATACCATGCCAAGTGCTGAGCGCTTTAACCACAGCGCTCAACAGCTTGGCTTAAATCATCAATGGCCGATTGTGGTCTATGACAACAGCGGTACGCTCGCCTCGCCACGCGCTTGGTGGATGTTAAAAGCCATGGGACACAAAAATGTCAAAGTGCTCAACGGCGGCCTACCCGCTTGGATCGAAGCTGGCTTTGAGACCGACAGTGACTATCAGACAATCACCGCAATCGGTGACTTTAATGGCCAAAAACAGCCGCAAGCCTTTGTCGATGCACACACGGTGCTCGAGGCTAGTCAAACCCAAAGCCATGTAATTATTGATGCCCGTTCATTGGCTCGTTTTCACGGCACCGCCCCTGAACCCCGAGCGGGGATGCGCAGCGGCCACATTCCCGGCGCTCGGTGTTTGCCTTTTAGCCAGCTGATTGACAGTGGAAAATTCAAGCCCGTCGCGCAATTGCAACATGCGTTTGACACACTGGCATTAGCCGATGACCAAGGGCTGATTTTTTCCTGTGGCTCTGGCGTCACGGCCTGTATTTTATTATTAGCTGCCGATGAGTTGGGCTATACATCGCTTTCTGTTTATGATGGTTCTTGGACAGAATGGGGATCAACGCTGCGCTTGCCAGTAGAAAAAGGCGAACATATGTAACTTAAAGATACAAATGTTCACTTTTGTACAATGAGACGTTTTATCCAATACCGTCTTTGTGACGACGATTTCTTCTGCCCTTGTATCAAGGCTGCGATCAAATCGGAATTTTTGCGACTCTTTTTGCCGCAACCCAGTCTGTAAGATTGACTTTTATCGCGGATAAGATAAATATGGGAACATCATTTACTCATGGATGTGGCATATGCTCACTCGCTAACATGAGCGCCCACATTGCGAGTATAAAAAAGGCCAACACTGACCATCGATGGCGTTCATCGGGTTCGACAATCTTCGATGGGTTAGGTTGACCTGCACCAAGCGCTTTACATTTTGTATCGCTCAACGTTTAAGCGATACGGCACAAAATAGGACGAAAACACATGAGCAACAAGTTAGAACAACTGCGTAAACTCACCACCGTTGTTGCAGATACCGGTGAAATTGAAGCGATCAAAAAATACCAGCCAGAAGATGCAACGACAAACCCATCTCTGATTTTGAAAGCCGCTCAAATTGCTGAATACGCACCTCTGATCGATGATGCGATTGCTTTTGCCAAAAAACAAAGCGATGACAAAGCACAGCAAGTGAAAGACGCGTGTGATGTGCTGGCCGTTAACATCGGTAAAGAAATCCTAAAATCTATCCCAGGTCGTATTTCGACTGAAGTCGATGCTCGTCTTTCTTACGACACAGAAGCAACAGTGGCTAAAGCACACCAATTGATCAAGCTTTACGAAGATGCAGGCATCAGCAAAGATCGCATCCTTATCAAGATCGCATCAACTTGGGAAGGCATCCGCGCCGCAGAAATCCTAGAAAAAGAAGGCATCAACTGTAACCTAACTTTGCTGTTCTCTTTTGCTCAAGCACGTGCGTGTGCCGAAGCAGGCGTGTTCCTAATCTCACCTTTCGTCGGCCGCATCATGGACTGGTATAAAGCCAAAGAAGGTCGTTCATTTGAAGCCAGCGAAGACCCAGGTGTTTTGTCTGTCACTAAGATTTACCAGTACTACAAAGAGTACGGTTACAACACTGTGGTTATGGGCGCGAGCTTCCGCAACACCGGTGAGATCCTTGAGCTTGCCGGCTGTGACCGTCTAACCATCAGCCCACAACTGCTACAAGAGCTTGCCGATGCTGAAGGCGACGTGGTAGAAAAACTGAAAGACTCTGGCAGCACCAAAGCCGCTCCTGCTGCAATGACTCAAGCGGAGTTCTTGTGGGAGCACAACCAAGATCCAATGGCTGTTGAGAAATTGGCCGATGGTATTCGCAACTTTGCGGTTGACCAAGGTAAACTAGAAGCGATGATTGAAGCTAAGCTTTAATTTTATTGCTGACGTTTTAGAATTAAAAGGATGGCCCTTATCTTCGAGACATCGGCCATCCATTATTTTGTTAGCGACACTTTCACTAACTACAAAGAGTTTAATAACGAGAAATGACTATGGATCGTAAACATCTAGCTAACGCCATTCGCGCCCTGAGCATGGACGGCGTACAACAAGCAAACTCTGGCCACCCTGGTGCGCCTATGGGTATGGCAGACATCGCTGAAGTCCTTTGGCGCAGCCACCTAAACCACAACCCAGCGAACCCTAATTGGTCTGATCGCGACCGTTTTGTCCTTTCGAACGGCCACGGCTCTATGCTGATTTACTCTCTATTGCATCTTAGCGGTTACGAGCTCGGCATTGACGATTTGAAAAACTTCCGTCAGTTGCACTCTAAAACACCGGGTCACCCAGAGTACGGTTATGCACCGGGCATTGAGACCACTACAGGCCCTCTTGGCCAAGGCATCACCAATGCCGTTGGTATGGCGATTGCTGAAAAAGCACTTGCGGCGCAATTTAACCGCGAAGGCCACGACATTGTTGACCACTTTACTTACGCATTCCTAGGCGACGGCTGTCTGATGGAAGGTATTTCTCACGAAGCCTGTTCACTTGCTGGCACCCTTGGCCTTGGCAAATTGGTTGCTTTTTGGGATGACAACGGCATCTCAATCGATGGTCACGTCGAAGGCTGGTTCTCTGACGATACACCGAAGCGCTTCGAGTCTTACGGTTGGCATGTAATCCCTGCTGTTGATGGTCACGATCCTGAAGCAATCAACGCCGCGATTGAAGAAGCAAAAGCAGAAACGCAACGCCCAACCTTGATTTGTACTAAGACCATTATTGGTTTTGGCTCACCGAACAAATCTGGCTCTCACGATTGCCACGGTGCCCCACTCGGCCAAGACGAAATTGCAGCCGCTCGTGAATATCTAGGTTGGAATTACGGTCCATTCGAAGTGCCTGAAGACGTGTACTCAGCGTGGAGTGCAAAACAAGCGGGCGCAGATAAAGAAGCGGCTTGGAACGAGAAGTTCGCCGCTTACCAAGCTGCCTACCCTGAACTTGCCGCAGAATATACCCGCCGTGTGAATGGCGATCTACCGAGTGATTGGGAAGCTAAAGCCTCTGAAATCATTGCGAATCTACAAGCAAACCCATCCAACATCGCGTCGCGTAAAGCATCTCAAAACGCGCTTGAAGCCTTTGGTACTCTCTTGCCTGAATTTATGGGTGGCTCAGCTGACTTAGCGCCGTCAAACCTCACTATGTGGTCTGGCTCTAAATCACTGACGGCTGAAGATGCTTCTGGTAACTACATCCACTACGGTGTGCGTGAGTTCGGCATGACCGCTATCATCAACGGTATCGCGCTGCACGGTGGCTTTATTCCTTACGGTGCGACCTTCTTGATGTTTATGGAATACGCGCGCAATGCGATGCGTATGGCTGCTCTGATGGGCGTACAAAACATTCAAGTGTATACCCACGACTCTATCGGTCTTGGCGAAGATGGTCCAACTCACCAGCCGGTTGAGCAAGTGGCTTCTTTGCGTCTTACACCGAATATGAGCACTTGGCGTCCATGTGACCAAGTTGAATCTGCAGTGGCTTGGAAATTGGCCATTGAGCGCAAAGATGCGCCAACGTCTTTGATTTTCTCTCGTCAAAACCTAGCGCAACAAGAGCGTACACCAGAGCAAGTGGCGAACATTGCCAAAGGTGGTTACGTACTTAAAGACTGTCAAGGCAAAGCAGACCTTATCTTGATTGCCACCGGTTCTGAAGTGGAATTGGCGGTCAATGCAGCTGCTGAACTTGAAAAGCAAGGCAAAGCGGTACGCGTTGTGTCTATGCCATCAACGGATGCCTTTGACAAGCAAGACGCGGCTTACCGTGAGTCTGTACTGCCTTCTGATGTGACTGCGCGTATTGCTATCGAAGCGGGTATTGCCGACTTCTGGTACAAGTACGTTGGCTTTGATGGCCGCATCATCGGTATGACGAGCTTCGGCGAATCAGCACCTGCTGGCGAGTTGTTCAAGCTGTTTGGCTTTACCGTTGACAACGTCGTAGCGACAGCTCAAGAGTTGTTAGACTAAGTTTGCCCATTAAACATTACGTCGACAACACCTTTGCGCCATTAAAGTTGAGTCTGTGATAAACAGGCTTACGACGACAAAGGTCACCAAGATACAAGCGCCGATATCGGCGCTTTTTTTTCGCGACTGGTTTTACTCTCTTTTTTTATTAATCGTTATTCTACACTTGATTGTTAACGACGTTATCGAGCTTGTTAACTCGCTAAAGTGCCCTGCTATTTAATGAGATTGGTATAATCATCATTCTGTCAACAACCGACCCATTCACTGCAGTGATAAATTAAGTGCGTTGACAAGAAAAGGTTAGTTAACCTATTGATAGGCAAATCATATACCCATAACCATTAACAATGACACCACCCTGTTAATAAATCCAACAATTTTGCAACTTTACCTTGCAGTTTTTGTAATTTAACTTTTGGTTAACAGGGTATATGTTGGTAGTCAGATCACAAAAGAGGAGATCGACTATGAAAGTGACTGTTGAGTTTTTAAAACCTTATCACTACCGTGAAAACTACTGGGAAGGCGAACACTTCGTTGAAGCTGGTGAGCATAAAGCGGTGAGAGCAACTCTTGCCATGCATTTGATTCACAACAAAATCGCTTCAGTGTACGAACAACCAACAGCGGCGTAACACATCCACGCTCGGTGAGGACATACCCTCACATTGACAGTCGTCGACGATGAACCATTTAGACGGTCTGTAACCACTGCAATCTGTAACAACTGCAAATGAAACAGTGGAGCCTTAAAATCTTTTCTCACCCCACTGTCACGTCAATCTCTTGTCTCGCAATTCGAAGGCAAGAGATTGCCATCTCAATGATCCCATCTGCGTTTTTAACCGTAACAAGACACCAGACCTATCCACAAGGGATAGACCGTTTTCAGGCTACACACAACGCTCACTATGAAAAATCAACGCCAGTCAAACCAACGCCGCAATAAAAAATCCGCTTTACCGACCAAGATCTGCCCTCGCTGTCTGCGCCCTTTTCATTGGCGCAAAAAATGGCAAGCCTGTTGGCAAGAGGTTATTTATTGCTCTGAGCGCTGTCGGAGAACGAAGTGTCGCGATCAACTCAGTAATCCCAATCTCACTAAATAGCGGGTTACCCTAGTTAAAAACTTGATAACATGGTTAAGAACATCACCGGTAAAATAATCAGGCGAGACAGCGCGGCATACAACACATGTTGAATGTCGCGGCTGATTGACTGCACTAACCTTGCTACAAAAACATTGTCAACAAAAACCTTATCTACAAAAATATTATCTTCAGTGACATTGTCTGTAGAGATCTTGATCATAAAGACATGAGTGACCGAGCCATGACTTAAGATCAGGCGCGTGGACGGCGGAAGAGAAAAAACAGGCGTCCAACAATAAAAATGGCGGTGATGATCAGCATGTGATGATACAAGTCACCAAGGGTTGGCACTAGCGCCTCAAACACCGATCGGCTTTGGCGGATCACGTCAAGATCGGCCTTGGGCATGGCCAGTTGCTGGCTAATATAATCAGCAAAAAAGACGATACTGCCAGCGATGAACATAAAACACGCCGAGATCAAACTGGTCATGGCGACCTTTTCTGCGGCTTTTCCGGTCAATCGGCTGCCGATTTGATTCAGTATCAACACCGCAACAAAAGGCAACCACACCCATTGACCTAAGCCTAGCCACGGCGAACAAACCGTTAACACCAACAGCACAATATGAATTAACTTGGCAATCAAAATAAAACCTCAATACAGCTCTTTGGTGACATCCTTATCTTGACTTTGTTCTGCTTGACACCGCTGAACTCAACAGCCTACATTTCCCTGCAGAAGACCGGGCGCTTAGTAAAAAGTCGCCCCTGAATAGACAATAAAAAAGACCTAAAGGTTATCAAGCTTACTCGCTTGATCCTTAGCGGCGGACAATCTTTTCTAATTCAAAGTCAAAATCATCCGGCGATAAAATCACCCCTTCACCCTCAATATTTGGGAAAACAATCACCGCCAGCTCGTCTTCTTCTAACCCCGTCGTCCATCGGCTGCGCCACTTAGCAATCGAAATGGCCTCAGGTTGCATCTCTTGCCAATCTTCGGTGGCTTGCTGGCGTGCGATGTCTTCACTTGGCCAAACCGGTACGCACTCATCGTCATCGGCACTGAGCAATACACTGCCGTGCTCATCGACCAGTAACCAAATTTTTTTATCTTTGCCGATCGTATCAAAGAAATAGCGCATGCGTTCTGATGGGGTGTTTAAAGAGGACGTTGAAGAGGTCATAAGTATTTTTCACTCGTTAGAAAACTGGCTCTACCATAACCACAACCCTCGCTCGGTTCAAGAACTCGTCTCAATTTTAAAGTGTTTGGGAGCAATTGTTCGTCGCGATGAACGATTGCACCACACACGCTTTTACTTTACAGTCACAAGCCGATTTCAACGGCTATTCTCTCCAACCGATAACACAGAGTAACGCACTTGTTCACATTTCAATCGATTCCTTTAGGGGTTCGCTACATTCTTATTTCGGCTCTGGGCTTTTCCTTGATGTCGGCATGTGTGAAATTCAGTAGTAACAGCGGTATTCCCCTTTTTGAAATTGTCGCCGCTCGCGCCCTAGTCTCCTGCTTTATTAGTTACGTTGATATCAAACGAAAACGCATCCGGGTTTGGGGACATAACAAAAAACTGCTGTTACTGCGCGGCGCAATTGGTAGCCTGGCCTTAATGTGTGTCTACTACGCCCTCACGAGTTTGCCGTTGGCGTTAGCGGTTTTGCTTCAATATACTTACCCCATTTTTACCGCGCTCTTAGCCTTTGTTTTGATCAAAGAAAAGTGCTCAAAAACGACCTGTGCTTGTATTGCGCTTAGCCTACTCGGTTTAGCGATCATTTTCTGGCCCAATGTTCAAGCCAACCACACAGACACCCTCAACCAGATGGCCATTCTGATCGCCCTATTAGGTGCCCTAGGCAGTGCCATAGCGTATGTTGTGGTGCGCCGCTTAAGTCAAAGCGAGGACAGTTCAGTGATCATTTTTTACTTCCCACTGATCGCCTTGCCGTTGTCGGTGATTCTGATGTTGTCATCGGGTTTTGTGTGGCCGAGCCTAGATCAAATCGGCATGCTTATTTTAGTGGGCGTGTTTACTCAAATGGGTCAATGGGGCCTAACCAAAGCGATGCAAACCGAATCGGCGGCCAATGCGTCGGCTTATGGCTATGTTCAAATTATCTTTTCCTTACTCTTAGGTATGCTGTTTTTTAACGAAATTCCGCCAGTGGAAGTGTGGTTTGGTGGCGCCTTAATTGTCGCTGGTGCGCTGATCAATGCCATGCAAAGTGCGCTCGAAAAACCACCAAGATAGTTCTCTCATATCACAACAGACACAAACCGACTCTAACCTAGACATATTATTGTCATTTTTATCAATTATACTGACGTGTTGGATTACAAATCCATTGAGTCAGCAACCTTTGCTTTTTTGCAAAACAATATATATGATATTTCGTATATTAAACAATATTAGGTGTTTCTTTCCCATGTCTATCGATGATTTTTCCAATCCCAATTTGCATTCAGAACAAGTAAAAGTGCCCAGTCTCTCAGACTTTTCAACTTCTTTATCTTCCCATAAGCCCAAGATCTTGTTGATGTATGGCTCTTTGCGCCAGCGTTCTTATAGCCGTTTGGTCATCGAGGAATCGGCTCGTATTCTCACCACCTTAGGAGCAGAGGTGAAAATCTTCAACCCCGAGGGGCTGCCATTGCCCGATAGCGTTGAAGACACTCACCCGAAAGTACAAGAACTGCGTGATCTCGTGATGTGGTCTGAAGGCCAAGTTTGGTGCTCGCCAGAAAGACATGGCGCGATGACTGGGATCATGAAAGCGCAAATTGATTGGATTCCGCTCAGTTTAGGGGCCGTTCGTCCAACACAAGGTAAAACCTTAGCGGTAATGCAAGTGTGTGGTGGATCTCAATCGTTTAATGTTGTCAATCAGTTGCGCGTATTGGGTCGTTGGATGCGCATGATCACCATTCCCAATCAGTCATCAGTTCCTAAAGCCTTTTTAGAATTTGATGAACAGGGTCGAATGAAGCCTTCTGGTTTTTACAACCGCATCGTCGATGTCCTCGAAGAGCTGATGAAATTCACCTTGCTAACACGTGACAACAGTGAGTTCTTAGTCGACCGTTACTCTGAGCGGGTCGAAAGCGCTGAAGAGCTCATGGCTCGAGTTAACCAAAAAGACATTTAAGAGGCAATTATGGGACTTTTTGAACGCTACCTTTCTGTCTGGGTCGCCTTAGCCATTGTAACCGGATTAGGGCTCGGCATTGTGGCTCCCGAGCTTTTCACCACAGTGGCTCAATGGCAATACGCACACGTCAATCTCGCGATTGCAGTGCTGATTTGGCTAATGATCTTCCCGATGATGGCGCAAATCGACTTTGCATCTATAAAAGATGTCGGCAAAAAGCCAAAAGGGCTCGTGCTGACCTTGGTGGTCAATTGGCTGATCAAACCCTTTTCAATGGCCTTACTCGGTTGGCTGTTTTTTAAAGGTTTATTTGCCGACTGGGTCGACCCGCAAAGTGCCAGTGAATACATTGCTGGCATGATTTTGCTCGGTGTTGCCCCTTGTACCGCCATGGTCTTTGTTTGGAGTCAATTAACTAAAGGCGATGCCAACTACACCTTAGTGCAAGTCTCAGTTAACGACATCATTATGATCTTTGCTTTCGCCCCGATCGCCGGATTTTTGCTTGGCGTGAGTGACATTACCGTGCCTTGGAATACGCTGTTACTGTCTGTGATTTTGTATGTGGTGATTCCTTTATTGGCCGGAGCTTATACGCGCGCCAAACTCAATCGCAAAGGCGAGCAAGCGCTTAACGATATGTTGGCGAAACTCAAGCCTTGGTCAATTGTTGGATTGCTCGCGACCGTCATTCTATTGTTTGGATTTCAAGCCAACACCATTATTGACAAGCCACAAGCCATCGTTTTGATTGCCATTCCACTGCTGATACAAACCTACTGTATTTTTGCTATTAGCTACTGGGCCGCCAAAAAGCTGAAGTTGCCGCATAATGTCGCGGCGCCTGCGTGCATGATCGGCACGTCAAACTTCTTTGAACTGGCGGTGGCCGTCGCTATCGCTTTATTCGGCCTCCACTCCGGTGCCGCTTTAGCCACTGTGGTAGGCGTGCTGGTGGAAGTTCCGGTGATGCTGTCTTTGGTGTGGTTCGCCAACCGAACAAGACACTGGTTTTCGGATTAACATCTTGACTGGTTAACGCTTTGCTTGGTTCTTAGTCTTACTGGTTGCATCGCATTGGCGGTATTGAATAAGATTGATGAACCAAGTGATAAGAGGCAACCGTCACCGTTTCAGTGATCATTCACAAAACAGTGTCGGTTGCGAAATCGTGGCGGCCTTCTTATGACCAAAATTGTTTTAAGAGGCGACTTTCGAGCCCCATAAGCGGTAGGTATTGTTACCCGATTGCTTTGCTTTATACATCGCCTTATCAGCGTTGACCAACAAGCTGTCCTTATCTGAAGCACCACTGGGGTAAAGCGCGATACCGACGCTCATGGCCGGTTGCAAGTCGACTTTTTCAATCGACATAGGTTGAGTCACCGTATCTATCATAGATTGGGTAAACTGACGAAGAGCCGGTAACGAATTCACCATTGGCACGACAATCAGAAATTCATCACCCGCCAAACGACTGACGATACACTCTTGTGTGATACTCCTTTGCAAACGCGCGGCAAATTCCACCAAAAAAGCATCGCCAATGTGGTGGCCATAAGTGTCATTAATATACTTAAAACGGTCGACATCAATAAATAACACCGCCAACTGCGCTTCTCGATAACGCGCTTCTTCTAGCATCAATTCTAAGGCATTCATGACGTATTTGCGATTTGGCAGACCGGTGAGATGATCGTGATGCACCATGTGTTTTAATTTAACCTGTTCGATGCTCTTTTTCTTTACATCTTGTTCCAAACGCCGATTCAAACGCTCGAGCTCTTCAGTGCGCTGCGCCACTTTTTGCTCCAATTCATTGGTGTAATTTGCCAACTGACGTTTATTGTATTTCAGCGCATCGATCATCTGATTAAAACAGCGAGTGATTGAACCAATTTCATCACGAGTCCTATTATCGACATAATGATCCAAGTCCTCTGCATTTTGCATTACTTTTTTCATCGATAATTGCAATTGATAAATAGGGCGCGTAATCACATAACGAAGAATAAAAAAAGCGATGACCGCAGCGAACAATAACGCAACAAAACCAATATTGAATAAAACATTGCGATAGCTGATCAAACTTTGATCTAAAATCTCCTGTAATATCCCGACTCGAATCCAGCCCATGTTGTGATGATCTGCGCTTAAAAGGGGTAATCTTGCTTCGATATACGATTTACCTTGCCAATGGATCTCACCTGTACTCGACAGCACATCTTGATGATCATCATGAACCTGCATCTTGGCATCAAAGCTTGGCATCGTATTTCCTACCTGAACGGCTAGATTGTGAAAAATGACTTGGCCGTGCATATCAGTGACAGCGATATACTCAACCTCCGGAATACTAGCCACTAACTCGGCGCTATCTAGGTTAAATTGGTTAGATGGGTGCAAAATAACGCCCAACTCGACCAAGTTCTCAATGCGGGTGTAATACATTTTGGCGGCCATCAAAGCTTTACTTTCTAACGCATGTTCTTCGCTGTGGGCAAAAAATCGATAGCCGACCGAAGACATGACCAAAAGTGATAGGCTCAAAATCAGAACAATGATCGTGATTAGCTTCGTTAGGATCGAAAGTTTCATTCGCTTTTCTCTTTGCCCAATCGTATAGCTATTAACTAAATGGCATTCGCGATTTCAAATTTGGGCTTGGTTTCACATTTGACCTGGATTAACTTTAGCTCACTCTTGTAGAGCGCGCCTTTGTGCCGAGTTTTTTTATGAATAAATACTCGTCTGGCTCACAACTTAATGAAAATAACCCGAAGCGACGAAAAGCGATGGTTATTATTAATCTAATCTATAGTTAACTTTTCATCTGCTCGGACACGCCATGACTCACCCATCCCTTAATCACACCTTGTCTTCTCGTTTAAACTGGTATCATTGGTTAGTCATCGCCTTATCGCTATTATTGACTCTTTTTGCTTGGAATATCGCCAAACAGCAAGCGCAAGAAAACAACCAAGCGCAATTTGATTATCAAGCACAGCAAATTGTCAGCTTGATTGAAGAGCGCATGGTCAAATACGAAGAAGCGTTATGGGCAGGTGTCGCGGCCATACATATGTACGAAAAACCCGTGCAATTAAAACAGTGGCAAACCTTCACCGATGCCTTTCAAATCGGTGAGCGATTTCCTGGCATTAATGGTATGGGTGTTATTCATCACGTGCCGAAGCAAAAACTCAGTGCTTACCTTACCTGGCGCCAAGCACAGTCGAGCCACTTTGATATCCACCCCCCTCACGCAGGCGATGAGTATTGGCCAATCTCTTTCATTCAACCGAGTCATGACAATCACAAAGCCATCGGGCTAGACATGGCACATGAGACCAACCGCTTTACTGCCGCTCAAAAAGCATATCGTTCGGGTCAACCACAGATCACCGGGCCAATTACTTTAGTACAAGACTCATTAAAAACGCCGGGGTTTCTCTTTTTTGTTCCTTGGTATGAAAAAAAGCAGCCCGCGCCGCCCTTTTACGGCGATGACAATGGGTTTTTAGGTTTGGTGTACGCGCCTTTTGTGGTCGCGAGGCTGATGAATGGCACGTTAGAAAATAAAAACCGTCAAGTGCACATCAGCATTTTTGATGGTGACCGACAATTGTACAGTGAGACAGACTTCACCGCAGACAATGTCGATAAAGACCCGTTATTTACTCAACAAATCACGGTGGACATGTACGGGCGTGATTGGTTGTTTAACATTCAATCGTCTAAGCTTTTCAAGCAACAAAATGTGCAACTTCAGCCAGATTATATTTTGTTTGGCGGTTTAACCATAGATACTTTATTGCTGATTCTTTTCTATGTATTGGTCAAGTCCAATAAACGCGCTATACGATACGCCGAAGAGATGACAGAAGGTTTGCAACACCGCCAAACCATGCTAGAAAAAGCGCAGCAAAAATTACACCTCAGAAACCTAGAGCTTGAAGAGGCCAACCGAGACCTCGACCAATTTGCTTTTGCAGTCTCTCATGATCTCAAAGCGCCATTGATTCATATCGCTGAGCTGAGCCAATGGTTAGAAAAAGATGCCATTCAGCCTAACGGCAGGCAACATTTAGATTATCTGCATTTAATTAATTGCAAGGTCAAAGCGTTAGAAAGCCTCCTCAACGGCCTGTACCGCTATTCAAAAGTGAGTCATGACGAGGGTGAAATACAGCCGTACCACGTTCGTCAACAGCTCAGTGCACTGCTTGCCGAGTTGTCAATTCCCGAACAATTCAAGATTGAAAAAGAGCTACAAGTGACTAGCTTCGACACCTTGGCTTCGCCACTTAATCTGGTGCTCAAATGTTTAATCGATAACGCGATAAAGCACCACGACAAACCCTATGGGCAAATCAAAATCTCTGTCTCTCAGCACAAGGATCAATGGCTTTTTTCTATTGAAGATGACGGTCCTGGCGTGCCAGTAGAGCACCAAGCGCGGGTGTTTGATTTGTTTTATAAAGCGCAAGAACGCCCACACGAACATGCCGCGGGTATGGGTCTGGCAATCGTGAAAAAGATCTTAGACCGCTACTCTTGCCAGTACGGATTTGATTGCTACGACGGCAGAGGAAGTCGTTTTTCTTTTACCTGGCCAAGCAGTGACGAGATGCAAAAATGGCAAAAAATAGGGGTTAATCACAGAAAACTGCAGATAAATTAAACAATGGCGTATTTTATTACCTCAATATTCGCTATGGTAATCGAAGTGTAGGTTGGGTAATCAGCGCCATTTTTTAACGGGAACAATGCATGAAACTCTTGCTCATAGACAGCGACTCAGCAATGAAAAACACCCTATTGCAAAAGTTTGACCTTCAAGACATTGATTTAGTGTGTTTGTCCTCACAGCAAGTGTTGAATCGAACGCTCAACCCGCGGCATCATCAATACGATTCCATTTTATTGGGCAATCAGGATTGTCAGAGCAACAATGTCGAGCTTTTGCGCCACTTAAAAACCGAGCGCATGGCGGCGCCGATTGTCGTCATCGCTGAAAGCCAAGAGCCAGATGATGCACTTGAATTGATTGAAGCTGGCGCACAAGACGTATTAAGTGTAGAACAACT
>JBFGYW010000061.1:0-15844 GCA_041587235.1 Vibrio sp. | reverse complement strand
TGTACAACCTGCTGAGCCATTACCCTCAGGTGTTTGAAATTTTGAAATACTTAGGGGCTGCGTATCTGTTGTATACCGCGTGGAGCATCGCGCGATTAAAAATAGATAACGAACAGCCAGAACAAGCCGCTCAAGGGCTACTGGCCGGGGCTTTGATCCAAATTTTGAACCCCAAAGCCTGGATTGCCGCCATGACAGTATTTGCACAATTTATCCAGATCAGTGACCACTATGTCATGCAAGTTACTCTCATCATTACGGTATTTATCACCATCACCGCCTTGTGTACATCGATCTGGGCTTATTTTGGTTCGGCACTTAAATCAATCATCGCCTCACAGCAACAGGCGGCTTTGCTCAATCGCAGCTTGGCACTGTGTTTGGCGGCGACGGTGATTTATATGCTTTGCCAACCCCAATAGTTCAAGGCAGGAACACAGTAATGAAAAGGAAATTATAGAATTGAATCAGAAGGTAATAGAAACTAACGGCAAAACGTTTCTATATATAAGGCTTCGACTTTGTCCCTTGCCCACGGAGTGCGGCGCAAAAACTTTAACGACGATTTGATTGAAGGGTTATTATAAAAACAATTGACTTGAATTTGCGCATCTAGGCCTTGCCAACCATAGTGCTCTTGCAAGCGAACCAAAATTTTTTCCAGCGTTAAACCATGCAATGGGTTATTGGGTTGCTCGTGGCTCATGGTGTTCTTTCCTCTTGGTAGGGAAACGCCTTTGCCACCGCGCTGTTTAACACGGAGGCAAAAGCGCAATGATTAACGTCTTTTACTGCGCTCTTTGTGGGCAGAGGCCGCTTTCGCTTGCGAGGCCAAAATGGAGTCGACGGTCAATTCCATTGGCTGCTTGGGTTTGAGGCCGTGCGGGAAGGTGCGCGCGCGTGGCGGCAAAGCAAACTCGTCGCTCGATGCACGCGGCATACGCTTAAAACGATACAGATAAAAGTTTTCGATTTTCTCTCGCGCCCACTGGGTTTTCTTTAAATATTTCACACTGCTGGCAATCGACGGATTGGTGTGAAAGCAATTAAAGCGCATCGCCGTATCAAGAATATCCCAACCGTAAAAATCCACCAGCTCTTCAAGCAAGGTTTCCAGTTTTAACCCGTGTAATGGATTGTTTTGTTGTAACTCAATTCTTTCTTCATCAGTCATGGTAAGACTAACCTCATAAACTCGCGGGAGTAATTAATAGATAATAACCATGCCGAATAACCAACACGGATTGCCGATAACCGTCAGTTTAACAGAACTAAACCAGAGGTACGATGGCATATCCTTGCCGTTTGCTTATCACCTCAACAATAGTGCAATTAACGCCTTGATTTGGTGCATCCACCCCGTAATTTTAGTGGCCCATAAAAGTTTTATTATGGCTCTATTTCCTAAACGCGATTGTTGACTATCCTCATTCCCACAATAAAAGAAATTTGTGACACTTTGCACAAATTTTGCTTATTCGTTTAACGGGATGCGAGCGTTCACCACGGTGATCAAAACGCGCAGAAAACGACTCTATGTATAAGTAACGGATGACTTATGGGAATAAAACTAACCATCGGCAAAAAAATTGCGCTGAGTTTCTTTGTGGTTTTAATTATTTTGGCGCTTGCGCTGATCATGAATACCACGGCCCTCAACAAAGCCAATCAAGGCATGAATCAATATCAAGATTTTGCCGAACAAATCGATACCGCTCGGCATTTACAAGCCGATATTTTAATGATGCGAACCCACCTTCGCGGTTATCTCGCCACACACAATGAGCAAGAGTTGCCCAAATACCAACAAAACAGAGACGAAATCAAAGACGCGCTCGCGACACTGCAACACACCACTTCTCACCCACAGAAAAAAGCGCTGTTGGCCGCCATCGACCATTCCCTCACAACTTACCATCACGGTGTGAATCAGGTTATTGACCTCATCAAATCCATCGCCAACACCTACCAGCAACAATTACTGGTGCGCGGTGATACGATGAATGAGATCATAAACACCATCATCTATCTGGCTTACGATGAAAGTGAAAGTGAATCCGCTTACTATGCCGCGCAAATTCAAAAAACGCTGCTTTCAGGGCAACTAGAGGCGGTGCAATTTTATCAATCCGGGCAAGCCCAAGATTTCGAGAGCGCGCTAAGTACCATCAACAATGAAAAAATCCAGCAAGATTTGAACGACTTAAATATGTACTTAAACCGAGAAGAAATGAGCGAATTACTGGAAAAGTTTCGCCTCGCTCATCAAGGTTACGTCGCCAGTTTGCAAGCGATGCAAACAATGATCGCTCAACGTGATAGCGTCATTAAAAGCACCCTCGACAGTTTAGGTCCGGAGCTAAGTGAACAAATCAACCAAACGATGACCCTTATTTTGGATGATCAAACTCAACTCGGTAACACTATCAAACAATCCAACCACGTGAGCATAAATTACTCGATTGCCTTAGCGGTTTGTGCCTTACTAGTCGGAATGGGGTCTGCCTATTGGCTCAGCCTGCAAATCACCAAGCCAATCAAGCTCGCCGTTAACGCCGCCAATCAACTGGCCAATGGCGATCTCACCCTCAAGGTACACGCGATCAACCGAGATGAAACGGGATTGCTGATCGAGGCGATCCAAAATACCGCGCAACAATTGCGTACCATGATTTCCACCATCTCAAGTGCGAGTGAAAAACTGGCCTTTGAGTCGAGCCAGTTATCCGCTGTCACCGAGCACGCCAAGTTAGCCTCGCAAAGTGCGACTCAAGCGGACCGGGAAGCCAAATCAGGCGCGGTGGTCATGTCTGAGTCGATGACTTCCATTCATCAATTAGTCGGTAGTGTCAATCAGTCTTCAAGTCAATTGGCACAAGTGGAGCAGGACACACAAAATATCACGTCGATTTTAGATGTCATTACATCGATTGCCGAACAGACCAACTTACTGGCGTTAAATGCAGCGATAGAATCCGCACGCGCTGGGGAGCATGGCCGAGGCTTTGCCGTCGTCGCTGATGAAGTACGATCCCTTGCCGAAAGGACTCGACATTCAACCCAAGAGATCCAGTCAATCATTGAAAAATTGCAAACCGGTACCACCGACACCGTTAATGTGATGAGTCAGGGTCAATCTTTGGCACAACAATGCGTTGGACAAGCAGAAAATACCCACGACTCATTGGAAAACATTGCTCAAGTCATCTCAAAAATGAAGGTGTTAAACGCCGACATCGCCGCGATTTCTGATCAGCAAACCAAAATCAGCCAAGAAATCAACCACAGCATCAACCAAGTCAAACAAGTCTCTCAAGAAAGCGCTCAGGCCAGTCAGCAAACTCGCTCTTCCAGTGAATCGATCGCTCAGTTTTCGATAGAACTGAAGCACTTGGTCGAACAATTCAAGGTATAAAAACGCGAAAAAGGACAGAGTATTCACGCCATTTTGTCACACCAATACAAGCGCTTAGGTTCCGAGTGATGAGTAATTTCAATGGTGAGATGTAGGTTTAATATTGAGTCTGACTCTCGCCATTGACATGAAAAGCTTTAAACGGACTCGCGGGTATGGCGCACTCTGTCACGGAAAAAAATCAATGCCCGTCACAAAAAACGGGGTTAAGCGTCAAGCCGCCATCGACATACCTCCCTTGCCACTTATTAAAAATCAACAACATAAGTAGAGAGTGAGCCATTAACGCCATAAAAACCATAAGCGCCATTAATTTATTGATGTAAATTGCTCCGGCTCGCATTTCATTTTTCTCGACCTCTTTATCATAACCACCAAGAAACATTTATTTAACATGTTCAATAAGTATTTACTTAACCGATTGATATTTAATATAAATGCGTCTTAACAAAAATAACAGTTCTCAAAGCATAATCACTTTAAGGACTTCAGATTTAGCGCTGAAGACAAAATAATAATGCGCTGTTCCCCTCACGTGTCAAACAACAAAACGACATTACAAAAGGATTTTATGATGCTGAAAGCGAGAAAGACGATCATTGCCACTTTATTTGCCCTCTCTTCGATGATGAGTTTGAATACCGTTCAGGCTGCTGATTACCCGCCTAAAACCATCAACATGGTCGCACCAAGTGGCGCTGGTGGCGGCTGGGATCTCACCATTCGCACCGTGGCGAAAACCCTCAAAGACACCGGTATTGTCAGCAGTAACCTCCCTGTGACCAACCGTCCCGGTGGCGGTGGTGCTGTCAACCTTGCCTACATGCAAACTCAAAAAGGCAAAGGTAACTTGATTTCTGTTTACTCACCGCCCATTTTGTTAACCAATCTCACCGGGTTGACTCAATACAGTTACCAAGATACCACCCCAATCGCACGTTTGATCACTGACTATGCTGCTTTTGTGGTACCAGAAGGCTCCAAATACAAAACCATCAAAGAAGTGATGGACGCTCTTAAAGCCGATCCTAAATCGGTCAAAATTGGCGGTACGTCAACCGCTGGCTCGATGGATCACATCCAATTTTTACTCGTGGCGAAAGCGGCTGGCGTGACAGATCTTCGCCAAATTGATTACGTATCTTTCCAAGATGGTAGCTTGGTCGCTCAAGCACTGGGTGGGCATGTCGATTTGATCTCAACCGGCTTAGGTGATGTCGCCGAATTGGTCAAAAGCGGCAAATTACATGCCTTAGCCCAAACGGCGGACAAACGAATTGGCGAAGGAACCATTGCCGAGATCCCAACAGTGAAAGAAAGTGGCATCGACGTGACGTTTGAAAACTGGCGCGGCTTGTTTGCCCCCAAAGACATGCCAGAAGACGCAGTAAACTATTGGCGCGATGCCATTGCCAAAATGGTCAAAACACCGGAATGGCAAGCGGCGGTAAAACGCAATGGCTGGGATGACGCCTATCAAGATGACCAAACTTTCAACGCGTTTTTAGCCAAGACCAACGAGCAATACAAGTCTTTGATCAAAGAAGTGTTTGGTCGTTAATCTTCTATTCTCCACCACGGAAAGCTGTGAACGGCAGCTTTCCTCTTTTCCCGAACCACAATGAGGCATCTTATGTCTGTGCAATCGAATCAAACCTCAACCTCTGAGCCTGCCAACTGGGATGGCGTTACGGGCCTATTTAGTATCGTCTTTGGTTGTGCCTATGGCGGTTATGCGCTTGCTTTGCCACAACCTATGTTTGGCAACCCTCTTGAAGCGATTTTTATGCCGCTCGCCATCGCTGCCATTGCCATTTTTATCGGCGGATTGCTGATCGTTAAAGGCGGCCTACGCCCTTCTTTGATGGCCATTCGTTCGCTGCTTAACGAGAGTGAACAACACAAAAACAACCGCCGAAAAATCGCCGTTACTTGTGTGATCAGCTTAATTTATGCCACCACCTTCGAACACTTAGGCTACGTGTTAAGTACCTTTGTGTTCATGTTTGCCATGTTGATGGTCACCTGTGGCGCGGCAAAGTGGAAAAAGAACGCGGTTATAGCCTTGGTGTTTGCACTTGGTGTTTACCTCATTTTTAACCAATTGCTGGCGGTGAACTTGCCCTCTTTTCCCCTTATGAATTAATGGAGCCAAGTCATGATGGATATTTTTAATAATTTACTCAATGGTTTTGGTGTTGCACTACAGCCTTATTACCTGTTTCTCATCACGTTTGGCGGTATTTTAGGAACCGTGATTGGCATGTTGCCAGGCCTTGGTCCGGCTACTGGTGTGGCGGTGTTACTGCCAATGACCTTTTCGATGGGGCCAACCGCTTCGCTGATCACCATGACCGGTGTATACATTGGCGCCATGTTTGGTGGCTCGCGCAGCTCCATTTTGATCAACACACCCGGTGATGGCGCGGCCTTAGCGGCTACCTTCGATGGCTACCCAATGGCAATGAAAGGACGCGCTGAGTCTGCATTGGCCATTTCCGCCATTGCCTCGTTAATTGGGGGAACGATTGCCGCGGTGCTCATGACGTTATTGGCTGAGCCGGTGGCGAGTTTTGCGATTAAATTTGGCCCTGCGGAATATTTTTTACTCATGGTGGCAGCCTTAACCATGACGATTTCGATGTCGAAAGGCAATATGCTCAAAGGCTTTTTGTCCATGTGTTTGGGCCTGGCGATTTCTACCGTTGGTATTGATGGGCAATCGGGCTTACAGCGCTTTACCTTTGGTAATCTAGAGTTGCAAACCGGTATTGATTTTTTGGTCGTCATCATTGGTATTTACGCCATGGGTGAAGTGTTTAAAAGCTTTAAAACACTCAGCGATGGCAGCAAAAAAGTACAGACCAAATTCAAAAAAATATGGATTTCCAAACCCGAGTGGCAACGGTCAAAGTGGCCCATTCTACGCAGTGCGCCGGTCGGCTTTATCATCGGCGCTTTGCCAGGTGCTGGCGGCACCATGGCATCGCTCATGTGCTACAACAACGAAAAGCAACTTTCAAAGCAAAAAGAAGAGTTTGGCCAAGGCGCCATTGAAGGACTCGCCGCCCCAGAGTCAGCCAACAATGCCGCTTCGATTGGCGCGATGATCCCCATGCTCTCTCTTGGTGTGCCGGGCTCGGGCACCACGGCGGTGATGATGGGCGCCTTGCTCATGCTCGGCATTCAACCTGGGCCATTGTTGTTTACTCAATACCCAGAGACTGCTTGGGGCCTAATTGCCAGTATGTTTGTTGCCAATATCATCTTGGCGTTCGTCAACATCCCTTTGGCTGGCGTTTTGGTTCGACTGTTGGCCATTCCGGCTCAAGTCCTCTACCCGATTGTATTGGGGTTGGCCTTTGTCGGTTGCTATGCCATCAGCGCTTCAGTGATGGACTTTTATATCTTAATCTTACTGGGCATTGCTGGCGTCATCATGGGGAGAGTGAATATCCCCACCGCACCGATGATCTTAGCGGCAATTGTCGGCAGCCAGATGGAACAGTCTTTTCGTCAAGCGTTTCGCATTGCCAATCAAAATCTGGATACCTTTGCTCAATCCGGTATCTCTCAAGCCTTGATTGCGGTGATTGTTCTCTCGATTGCTCTGCCTATAGTTGGCTTTTTAAGACAGCGAAAGCGCCCTGCCGCGGTCAACGAAACACTGTGTAAGTAAGCGCATTACCATACTGTCAATCAATCGGCGCTTAACTGCAATTTTTGCTTAAGCGCTTTTTTGCGCGGCCGCTGACGCCAAACCGTGTACTTTTGCATTAGTAATGGTTTTTTTAATTTCAGTATAAAAAGTGCAAGCCATCACAATGCAACGCACCGCTTTCCACTATGATATCCCCTGTTCATATTTACACGAGATGAATCATTACGCCATGATAAGCAAACGATTTTAATACAATGACACGGCAACCTCACCCATGAAATCAATGGCCTTTCGCACCAAAATATTTTTACTGTTATTGAGCCTATTGCTGCTACAAGTGGTGGTGATTGTGTGGCATTTTGACAATACCCTTTATCAGTCAATTAAACACCAAGTCGGCACACGGGCATTAATCCAAGCCAAAGAGATCGCCTCCGATCCGGCTTTGATTGCACACGTGGAAAATAAAGATACGCAAGCCGTCTCGCATTTAATCGATAGATTAGCCAAAATTTCCGATGCGAGTTTTATTGTGGTGGGCGATGATCAGGGCATTCGACTCGCCCACCCTAAGCCCGATCGCCTTGGCCTGCCCATGCAAGGAGGCGACAACGCCGGAGCGTTAGAACGCGGTGAATCCTATGTGACATTACGGCAAGGCAGCCTAGGTTATGGCTTACGTGGTAAAACCCCGATTATCAATGAAGAACAGCAAATTATCGGGGTGGTTTCGGTCGGCTACTTGCTCAATCGTTTCGAACAATGGCTCGATGTGTACATGCAGCCACTGCTTATTGAAATCTTCATCATCTTGCTGCTGACCTTGATCGCTTCTTGGGCGTTTTCTCGCCATATTCAAAAACAAATGTATGGCATGGAGCCAGAGCAAATCGCCCTTGCCCTTAACGTACAAAAGTCCATTTTAAGCTCCGTCTACGAAGGCGTGATTGCGATAGATAAAAAAGGTTACTTTCTTGATATCAATGACTCAGCGCGTAAGGTTCTGGCCATCTCTCAGGGTATCGATTATCTCAAAAACCGACAAATCATGGAATTTGTCTCTCATTGCGACTTCTTTTTCCGCTCGCCGCTCGAAGACAACCTGCGCGATGAAATAGTGCGTATCAACGGCCACAGTTTGATTGCTAACCGAGTCGCCATTTTTGATAAACAGCAACTAACGGGTTGGGTGATAAGTTTTCGCGCCAAAGACGAGATCTACTCGTTAACCGCTGACCTGACCCAAATCAAACAATACAGCGATAATCTGCGCGTACAACGCCATGAGTTTTCCAACCGTTTGGCCACCATTTCAGGGCTTCTGCAAATGGGGAAATTTGAAGAAGCTCAGAGACTTATCGCCAGAGAAAACAGCAATAAACAACAGATTCTCGATTTTATTTCTCAGCGTATTCATATATCGCAAGTCGCCGGGCTACTACTGGGAAAATCTTTTCGCGCTAAAGAGCTCAACATCGAACTTATTTTCGACCCGACTTGCCAGTTAAGCGCCCTTCATGGTCACCTGTCTGAAAGTGAGCTGTGTGCCATTATTGGTAACTTAATTGACAACGCGTTTGAAAGCACGCAAAACCACCCGCAAAGCAGCCGTAAGGTGGGTATTTTGCTTTCCGATGCAGGTGAAGATTTGGTGATTGAGGTCACCGATAATGGCACGGGGTTAAAAGATGAACAGCGCGACGCCATCTGGAAAAAAGGGGTGACCAGCAAAACCGATAAAAGTCAGCATGGCATTGGATTATATTTGGTTCATCAATATGTTACACAATCCTGTGGTTTTGTTACCATTGACGATGCCGAACCACAAGGGTGTATTTTTTCGGTGTTTATTCCCAATCGCATACCCGAGTAGCCCTTCGTCTACTCTCCGTTTAATAAGGTCAAATACATGGATAGGATTGACGTTTTAATTATTGAAGATGATGTCAAAATTGCCGAAATTCACAGTGAAATGTTGCGGCAAACGTCGCGATTTAACCCCGTGGCGATCGCAGAAACACTGCAAATGGCCAGAGTGATGGTCAAAGTTCATCAGCCAAGTTTACTTATTCTCGACAATTACTTGCCCGATGGTACTGGCATCGATTTTTTCCGAGAACTGGTCGCGGATAAGTCGAGTGCGAAAATGGATGTGGTTCTCGTCACCGCGGCCGACGAAATTGAAACGGTCAAAAGCGCGATGCAACTCGGTTGTTTTGATTATTTACTCAAGCCAGTCTCGTTTACTCGCTTACAAGAAACCTTGGATCGTTATTTGTCGCTCAACAACGCCATGAACGCTTATGACAATGTTCAACAGCGGCAAATCGATGATTTATTTAATCTGCAATTGCGCGACAAACCACAACAGACGTTACCCAAAGGTATTGAGAGCCTGACACTGGAAAAAATAAAACGCGTTTTTGCGCAAAATATTGGCCGCAAGTATACCGCGCTGCAATTGAGCCAAGAAATCGGCATTGGCAAAACCACCGCACGCCGTTATTTAGAGTATTGTGCCGCCCATGGTTTACTCAGCGCTGAAAATGAATACGGTAAAGTCGGCCGCCCAGAGCGCGTGTACGTGAAAAAGCAATGATGGTTGTTGATTCAAGCAATGGTCACTCCTTCTAGATCATCCATCAATAATGTCCTCGTTTTTCTTGAGGAAGCACTGAGTGCTCAGCGGCTCAAGTAATGGCCATAAGTTTGGTGTACTCGCCCAAATCACATTGCCTTCAAACAAACCGTTATTGTCTAAAAATCGGGAGACCTTTCCGCCGGCCTCTTGCACTATAAGTACGCCAGCTAAAGCATCCCAACTGTTCAAATGCGCTTCAAAATACCCGTGTATCTGACCAAACGCCACGTGAGCCAACATCAGTGCGCCAGCGCCAAATCGTCGATGATCAACGCCGTGGTTATCCAGTATTGAAATCACCTCAAAATACGAGGTTAATGGCACACGGTTTGAGTGACCGATACCGATGATTTCTTGCCCGCTGATGCTATCGGCCATGGTTAGAGGCTGCTCGTTAAGCCAAGCGCCTTGGCCTTGCTCTGCAAAGAAAAACTCATCGCGATCGGGGGCGTAAATAAAGCCCAATTGAATCGTACCTTGCACGACATAGGCTAAGGAAATACACCAATAATCCATCCCTTGTAAATAGTTTGACGTCCCATCAATGGGGTCTATAACCCAAGTGCCTTTGGTCCCGGTAATCAATCCACCCTCTTCGCCTAAAAAACCATCTTCAGGAAAGAGCAATTGCAGCTGTGCTTGTAAAAAGGCTTCCACCGTATTATCGGCTTGGGTGACAAAATCACTTTTTCCTTTGACATCAATCTTGAGTCCAGCTCGGCGAATTTGTTGTGCTTGCTCCCCTGCCAAGCGAATACACGTTTTGAGTTTGTTAATTTTATCTTGCTTATCCACACTTTCTCCTTAGCCATTGATGCTGAAATAAAAAAGGTCACACATTTATATTACATATACCTATAATTATATGCATTTTATTTAATATTTTAGTAACAAACCCATGATTTAATCCGCCTATCCGTTAACCACTTATTTCACGCTTCAAAATTAACAGGTTTTTTTTACCGATATATGTCAAGTAGCGATGAAACATTCACATTATCAATAACATCACACTAGAGAGTGAAAAATGAAAAAAGGATTGTTTTTATTGGGGGCGATGGCATCAAGCGTGTTTCCCTTACAAGTGACTCACGCAGCCGACAAAGGGGAAGTCGTCGTTTACTGCTCCACCGGTGAGCAATGGTGTCGAGTGATGACGGAAGCGTTTGAGCGAGAGACTGGCATCCATGTTCTCATGACGCGCCGCTCCTCTGGAGAGACTTATGCTCAGTTACGCGCTGAAAGCAACCAACCTCGCGCCGACATCTGGTGGGGGGGTACTGGAGATCCTCACTTACAAGCCGCTCAAGAAGATTTAACGGTAAAATATCAATCCGACAAACTCTCACAACTGCAAGATTGGGCGGTACGCCAAGCCCAATCGTCTGATTACAAAACCGTCGGAATTTATGCTGGGGCGTTAGGGTTTGGCTATAACAGCGATCTGATTCGCAAAGATGCACCGCGTTGTTGGAAAGATCTGCTTGACTCAAAGTATGAAAGTGACATTCAAGTGGCCAATCCAAATTCATCGGGAACGGCCTACACCATGCTGGCCACCATGGTGCAATTATTTGGTGAAGACCAAGCCTTTGACTATTTGAAAAAGCTGCATGGCAACATTAACCAGTACACCAAATCAGGCAGTGCACCGATCCGCGCCGCCGCCACCGGTGAAACCGCCGTGGGCATCGTGTTTATGCATGACGCCGTCGCACAAGCAGCACAAGGCGCCCCCATTGTGACCGTCTCACCTTGTGAAGGCACGGGCTACGAAATTGGTTCTATGAGTATGGTCAAAGGCGGTCCAAACCCAGAGAACGCGAAAAAGTGGTACGACTGGGCCCTAAGTGCTGAGGCTCAAAGTTTGGCTGGTCAAGCTCAATCCTACCAAGTGCCGTCGAACAAGAACGCCACGGTACCCGCTTTGGCGCCTAAACTCGCCGACATTAAATTGATCGACTACGACTTTAAACGCTATGGCTCGGCAGAAGTGCGCAGTGCGCTTCTCAAACGCTGGGACAACGAGATTGGATCGCTTCGCTAATGTTTTCATATCTATCAACGCAAAGAGCTGGCTTTAGCTGGCTCTTTTTATACCTTGCTTCTGCACTTTTGCTTCCTTGGCATAAGACGCAATCAAGCCCGCTAGGCAGTGCGCTGTTTTTGGCCATGGATGAAATGCCTTGGTTGCTCCCAACGTTACTTGCTCCTTTTTTCAGCCTGTTATTGATTGTTAAAGGGCGAAGTTTTGCCTCTACCTCTCTGTTATTAAGCTTACTGCTCGGCCTTGCTTATACCTTATTGCAAGCTTTTACGATTTCATTGCACGGCCCACAATTCACGGAGATCACCAACTGGTTTCCCACCCTCGAGATCCAACAAACCGGCTTAGGCTGGGGCGGTTTTGCCTTTCTCATTGGTGGCTTTGGTTTGCTTTCGCATTGTTTGGCAGCAAAAGGCCTTTGTAAAGGTGACCGCTTTGCCAGTGCAGCCATTGTTTTTATCAGCGTAGCGTTACTGACGTTTGTCTTTTTCCCGATCGCCAAATTAATGATGGCCGCCTTTATTAGCCCAGATGGCTCTTGGGGAATACGCCATATGGTACCGACGTTGACCTCATCAGAACTTTGGCAACTCAATTGTGTCACGGGAAGTGGCCGTTGCGGCGTGGTGATCAATACCTTAGTACTCGGCTTTCTCTCCGCTTCCATTTCGACCTTGCTCGGTTTGGCGCTAGCACTCCTTTATGTGCGCTCAGACTTTAAGTACAAAGGGCTACTGAAAAGCCTGTCCATATTGCCTATTATCACCCCACCCTTTGTGGTCGGCGTGGCGATCATCGTCTTGTTTGGTCGCAGTGGTTTAGTTACCGAGTTTGTCTTTGACTTGCTGGATATGCGCCCAACGCGCTGGTTATATGGCTTGCCAGGGATTTTGATTGCTCAAGTATTGGCCTTTACCCCCGTGACTTTTTTAGTGATCCAAGGGGCATTGGAGGCGATCAACCCAACGTTAGAAGAAGCGTCGCAAACCATGGGGGCAAAGCCATTACAAAGTTTTCGTTTTGTCACACTGCCCTTGCTTAAACCTGGCTTGGCCGCAGCATTTTTACTGGCGTTTATCGAAAGCTTGGCCGATTTTGGCAACCCCATTGTCGTCGGTGGTAATTTTGAAGTCTTATCGATTAAGATTTTCTTTGCCGTGGTCGGCGCCCAATACGATTTAAACAACGCCGCGGTATTATCACTGATATTATTAAGCCTCACTCTATTGGCTTTTTGGCTACAAACCAAATGGTTAGGTAAAAAAAGCTATGTCACGGTTACCGGTAAGTCCGATGCGGGCAGTATGATGCCGCTGCCGAATCTCGTCTCGAAAAGTGCTTTGGGTATCACCTTGCCCTTCATTGGTCTGACGTTAATTATCTATGCCATCATCACTCTTGGTGGCTTTGTCCAAGACATTGGTCGCTGGGACTTAACGCCGTCACTTGCACACCTCAGTACGGCTTTTAATATCGACGTCAATGAAAATGGACTGCAGTTCTACGGCTCTGCTTGGGATTCACTGTTCACCACATTATGGGTGTCGGCATTGGCTGCACCGGTTACGGCCGTGCTGGGCATCATTACCGCTTGGTTGGTCACACGCATGCAATTTCACGGTCGGCGTCAATTTGAATTTATGACCATGCTCAGCTTTGCCATACCCGGCACTGTGGTTGGGGTTTCCTATGTTTCGGCCTTTAACACCCCACCTGTCGATATCACGGGCACCTTAGTCATACTGGTCATTTGCTTCGCCTTTCGCAATATGCCTGTCGGGATGCGAGCGGGAATGGCCGCGTTATCTCAGATTGATAAGTCGATGGAAGAAGCCAGTTTAACCATGGGCGCAACCAGTGATAGAACCCTAAAAAACGTCGTTTTACCCCTGATCAAACCGGCGATTTTTACCGCTCTCATCTACGCCTTTGTCACTGCCATGACAGCCGTCTCAGCGGTAATTTTCTTAGTCAGTGCCCGTTACAACATGGCAACTGCCTACATTATGGGCCGTGTTGAAAATCGCGAGTACGCCCTCGCGATTACCTACTCAATGGTGTTGATGCTGATTATGATCATCTGCGTCGCCCTTATTACTAAAGGCCTTGGCAAACGAGCCAAGCAACGAAAAACATCCGTTGCGCTAACGGATATGGAAGTAAGCCAATGAAAAACATTGCTATCGAATTAAAAAATATCGTCAAAAAATTCAATGACACCACCGCCGTCGATCATATCAACTTGACCATCAACAAAGGTGAGCTGGTCACCTTTTTAGGTCCGTCGGGATGTGGCAAAACCACCACATTGCGCCTGATTGCTGGCCTTGAGTTACCTAGTTCTGGCGATATCATTATTAACGGCCAAAACGTCAGTCAAAAATCTGCGGCAGACCGAAACGTCGGCATGGTGTTTCAGTCTTACGCTTTATTCCCACATATGACGGTCATGGACAATGTTATCTACGGCCCGATTACCCGCGGCGAAAAAAAAGCCGATGCCGTGCAACGCGCCAATGAAGTGTTAGCTTTAATCGGATTAAATGGGTTTTCACACCGATATCCTTCAGAGCTATCAGGCGGACAACAGCAGCGAGTAGCCGTTGCCAGAGCGATTGTACAACAACCCGATGTATTGATGTTTGATGAACCCCTATCCAATGTCGATGCCAAGTTAAAACGCAAGGTACGTCGAGAAATTCGCGAACTTCAGCAGCGATTTGGTATTACTGCCGTTTATGTGACTCACGATCAAGAAGAAGCGCTCGCCGTATCCGATAAAGTCGTGGTAATGAAAAACGGTCAAATTGAACAAGTTGGCACGCCTGAAGATCTCTATGAACATCCAAACTCTCAGTTTGTGGCTGACTTTATTGGTGATGCCAATTTGCTCAGTGGTGAAGTGACCCAAGGCGTACTGCATCTTGAGCAATGGAAAATTGATGCCCAAAACCGCTCTGATGGCCCAACCGTGGTCTCAATTCGACCCGAACTGATTCAACTGTCAACTCAAGCAACTCAACTTAGCGGCGAAATTGCCAATGCCACTTACCTAGGCAGTCGCATGGAATATGAAGTGTTAACGTCTGCTGGCGAGCTTTTGGTTTCTAGGCCGGCCAACGAGCCAAGATGGCAAGCCAAACAAAGGGTGTATTTAGCCATTAATCCCGATGAGTTAATTTACGTTTAACGCTTGAGAACCCAGAACAGGCACCAGGCCAGAGATGATCTGGTGCCTGCTTAGCCGCGGTTATTTCGAATTGACGGTTTTCTTCATCACACTATTGCGCAAGGTTTGCCCGCGGCGCGTGACGATTTGCTCTTCTATCACCTCAAAACCCGATTGGGTAAAAAACGGCTCAGCGGTGATACTAACCGCCGCATAAAGCATGTCTATCTCTTGCGCGGTTGCCACCGTCAGTAGATACGCCATCAGTTTGCGACCAACACCTTCCCTTTGGTGTTGATGATGACAAAAGAAATGATCAATAAGCCCATCGCTTTGCAACACGGCATAGGCCAGTATTTTTCCCTCTTGCTCCGCCACATAAGTCGCCTTTTTCTGCAACGCAGTGCGCCAAACATCCATACTCATCGCCTCTGGCGCCCAAGCCTCGACTTGTGCTTGGGTATAATCACGCCGGTTAACCGTCCTTACCGTGTGATAAAACAGCGACCAAAGTGTTTCAGCATCGGACTCTTGATAGGGCCGTATCATGAGTATTTGATTGTTCGGTTGCATTTTCTGTTTGATTCCCAGTGGTATTTTTGATTGTGACTCCCTCATTTTAGAACGCCAGCTATTCAGGCTTTGGCACTAGATAAAAAATTTTCTGGTGCTTTTTTGCCTCGACAAACTGCCCTACTTTCGGGGTGGCACTGAAAATCCTCAGCGAGTCTCAGGCCGCCATTAAGGCCCCATTAGAGCAAAGGATAATGCTCGGCAACGTAAATAAGGACATTAGATTGAAAACCTTTAGCAAAAGTTTTACCCAACAAGAGCCGATTAGTGATCAAGGCATCCAAATGGCCGCCGACATTTTACAAACGGGAAAATTACATCGCTACAACTTAGACCCC
>JBFGYW010000060.1:0-16048 GCA_041587235.1 Vibrio sp. | reverse complement strand
TGGCGAGCTTTTTACCAGCTCAGTGTTGACCAGTGTTGCTTATGCCAATCGTGAAATTAGCTTTAAAAACATGCTAAAAGTCTGGGGCAAGGTCTATATTGGCAACTTTATTGGTGCGTTGTTTTTACTGATGATCGTCAGTCTAGCGGCGCTGTATCAAAGCGATCATGGCCAATGGGGACTCAATGCCCTCAATATTGCTCAACACAAACTGCACCACACCACTGGCCAGGCTTTTGCCTTGGGTGTTTTGTGTAATTTACTGGTTTGTTTAGCCATCTGGCTGACTTTTAGCACGGGTAATGCTTTAGCCAAAGCTATGATGGTTATCTTACCGGTTGCGATGTTCGTCAGCAGTGGCTTTGAGCACTGTGTTGCCAATATGTTCATGATCCCACTCGGTATTGTTATTTCCCACACCGCGCCTGACAGTTTTTGGCAAGCCATCGGCACCGATGCCAGCCTCTATGCCGATCTCACTATCCCTCATTTTTTAATAAACAACCTGATTCCCGTCACTCTTGGCAACATTGTCGGCGGAGCGATTTTAGTTGGCTTGTCTCACTGGTACGTATTTCGACACCCTCATTCTGACCAGCGCTCTGTCATTTCTAAGCCAATCAACACATCATCAAAAAAGGATATCCCCATGCTTAGTCAAACTCGTGTTAAAGATCTAATGACCACACCGGCTTTAACGCTATCAGCCACACTTTCCGTTCCGAAAGCGATGGATTTTTTGTTCGAACATGGCATTGATGGGGCTCCTGTCACTGATGGTCAGGGCCACCTTTTGGGGTATTTTTCTTTGCATGATGTCTTGTTGGATCTCTGGTGTCAGGATTACCTACCCGATGATAAACAAACCGTTGCCGATCTCATGCAAACCGAGGTCATTGCCGTTGATGCACAAGACAGCCTCGTCAATATTGCTGAGTTTCTTTGTATTGATAAAGCGCAGATTTATCCAACAACCGATAATGGTATTGCCATCACTCTCAATAATCTATCAATTGAAGAACGGGCCAAACAACACATGGCTCATCGCCCTCATCACTTACCAGTACTCGACAATCAAAAATTAGTCGGTGTATTGCCTCGCCAAGCAGTGGCCAAAGCTCTCAGAGCCGTTTACAAAGAGCCCATTGCCATTTCGTCTGAAAATGAAATGGAAAATACACGCCAAAGTGCGTAAACCAGTTTGGCGTTTCAAGCCATCATTACAGGCGCTAAACGAGGATATTTAGCGCTTTCTTAAGGAAAACATCATGCTTACTCGTTATCAACATGCTTTGGCCAGCACTTTTTTAGGCCAAGCCCCTAATTGGTATAAACTAACTATCATCGGGTGTCTGCTACTCAACCCCATTATATTCGCCATCAACCCGTTCTGGGCCGGTTGGCTATTAGTCGCCCAATTTATTGGCACCTTGGCAATGGCGCTTAAATGCTATCCATTGCAGCCCGGAGGCCTATTAGCGTTGGAAGCCATTGCGATAGGAATGGCAAGCCCACACCAAGTGTTACACGAGCTACAAACCAACCTCGAAGTCTTATTATTGCTGGTGTTTATGGTGGCGGGTATTTATTTTATGAAGCAGCTGTTGCTCTTAACTTTCACCAAAATTTTGCTCGGTGTAAAAAGTAAGACCCGTTTAGCCCTAGCTTTTTGTTTTAGTGCGGCACTCCTGTCAGCTTTTCTTGATGCATTAACCGTCATCGCAGTAATCATCAGTGTCGCCGTCGGCTTTTATGCCATTTATCATCGTGTTGTCTCTGGTAATGTTGAAGGTGAACACGACCACAGTGATGACCAACCTATCCCAGAATTAAGCCGCCAAGACCTCAATCAATATCGTGCCTTCTTGCGTTCATTATTAATGCATGCCGGAGTTGGCAGTGCATTAGGTGGGGTTATTACTTTAGTTGGTGAGCCACAAAATGTCATTATCGCTCATCACGCCAACTGGGCATTTGGCGAGTTCATTTTGCGTATGTCTCCCATCACATTACCCGCCCTAATAGGTGGTTTAATCACCTGTGTACTGGTTGAAAAACTCGGCTGGTTTGGCTATGGCGCAACGCTGCCAGAAAAAGTGCGCGCCATTTTGAATGATTTTGACCAACAGCAACAACAGCAAAGAACGCCTCAACACACTATTCAACTATGGGCGCAAGGGTTAGTAATGATATGGCTTATCACTGGGCTTGCCATGCATTTGGCCACTGTGGGTCTAGTGGGGCTCTCGGTGATCATATTGGCAACCAGTTTTACCGGTATCACCAATGAACATGCGATTGGCAAAGCGTTTGAGGAAGCATTGCCTTTTACGGCTCTGCTCGCGGTCTTTTTCTCGGTTGTTGCTGTGATCATTAACCAACAATTGTTTGCGCCAATTATTGATTATGTCTTACAGATGCAAGGGGATGAACAACTGACCATGTTTTACCTAGCCAATGGCATTCTGTCTATGGTGTCAGATAATGTCTTTGTCGGTACGGTCTATATCAATGAAGTACAACAGGCCTTAATGCACGATGTTATCTCACGCGATCAGTTTGATCTCTTGGCGGTTGCCATTAATGTCGGTACCAACCTACCGTCAGTCGCCACTCCAAATGGACAAGCTGCCTTTTTATTACTGCTCACCTCTGCCCTAGCACCGTTGATTCGACTTTCTTATGGTCGAATGGTGTACATGGCTTTGCCTTATACACTGGTGCTAATGGCTATTAGTTTGTTCAGCGTACGCTTCTTACTCACCCCAGTGACTGAGCAGTTTTATCAATTAGGCTTATTATCTCACCACCACAGTGCCATTCATACCACGGTAAAACACCATCAACCAGAGTCAAACTTACACGTCTTACAATAATTCGCTAGGCCTTACTCCCTGCCATTTGGGGTAAGGCCAATAAGAGAAAACTCAAGTAATATTCTCCCTCACCCACTGAGGTTGATAATACGTATCAAGATAACGTTCTCCGCTATCACACATCAAGGTCACAACCGATCCCTTTTCACCGCGCCCTTCCATCTGGCGAGCGACTTGCAGTGCCGCCCATACATTAGTCCCTGTCGATGGGCCGGCCTTACGTCCAAGTAATTCGGCCAGCCAAAGCATGGTATCAACACTGTCGCGGTCGTTGACTTTGATCATGTCATCTATCACACCAGGCTGAAAAGACGCTTCTACCTGAGGTCGACCAATCCCTTCAATACGACTGCCTCGCTCCAATCTCAAGGTGGGATCGCTTTGCTGATAACTGTCATAAAAAACCGAATGCTCAGGATCGGCAACCAATAAGCGAGTATCACGTCCGGTATAACGCAAGTAACGCCCAATGGTCGCTGAAGTCCCTCCCGTACCTGCACTCATCACAATAGTGTGGGGCTCTGGATAAGGCTCTAACGACATCTGACGAAAAATACTTTCGGCGATATTATTGCTGCCGCGCCAATCAGTGGCTCTTTCTGCCATTAAAAATTGATCGATGAAATAACCCTGACATTGCTCGGCAACTCGAACGGCTTCTTGGTGCATTTGCGTTGGACAATCCACAAAGTGACATTGCCCGCCATAAGCTCGAATCGCTTCAATTTTTCGACGCGCGGTTTGTGTTGGCATCACCGCAATAAACTTAACGCCAATCATGCGGGCGAAATAAGCCTCTGAGACCGCCGTACTGCCGGAAGACGCTTCGACAATAGTGGTATGACGATCGATCTTGCCATTGCACAATGCATAGAGAAATAGAGAACGCGCCAGCCTGTGTTTTAAACTGCCGGTCGGGTGCGTGCTCTCATCTTTCAGATACACATCAATACCATTAAAAGGCAAGCCGTGGAGCTTAATTAAATGTGTGTCTGCAGAGCGTTGATAATCTGCATTAATTTTCTTGATAGCCTCATTAACCCACTCGCGCACTAGCCGATCTCCTTCTCATTCATCGAAGGTTTAGCATAGCAATTCCAACAGATAAAAAAGTCCTTTATCTCTTGACCTTTTCGCGCCAATATAGAAAAAAACCCCCAAAAAAAGCCTCAAAAAGGAATTCGTTTTCTATGGATAGAATCGATCAAACAATATTAAACCTACTTCAGCAAGATTGTACTTTGTCAGTGAGTGAGATAGCTGAACGCGTTAACCTATCAACCACGCCCTGCTGGAAACGCATTAAGCAGCTTGAGGCACAGGGCGTCATCCAAGCTAGGGTCGCGCTTTTAGACGCCGAGCAGTTAAACTTAGGCTTATCGGTGTTTGTACACCTCAAAACTCAGCGCCACGATGCCGCTTGGCTACAGCATTTCTCCGAAACGATTATCGCGTTTGAGCAAGTGGTAGAGTGCTATCGAATGTCTGGGGAATGGGATTACTTATTGCGCTTGGTGGTCAAAGACATTCAATCCTTTGACCAGTTTTACAAGACCTTAATCAACGAAGTGGGGGGCTTATCCAATGTTACATCCAGCTTTGCCATGGAACAGGTTAAATACACCACAGCCCTGCCGTTGTCAGTGAATTAGTACCCTTTGTATTATATACGCGCCCACAGAAAGGGCGCAATATTAGGTCAATTATTGGGCTGAGCGGCGAGCGTTGTTCACCACTGCACTAATCATTAATAACAGCAGCGCCAACCCACTGACCCCTGACCAACCAAACTGATCAAACAACTGAACGCCAAGGTAAGAACCTGCTGCTCCGCCTATATAATAGCCCAGCATATAGACGCCATTAATACGGCTTTGCGCTTTTGGATCGATCGAAAACACTCGAACTTGGTTTGATACTTGGGCACTAAAAACGCCCAAATCGATCAAGATGATCCCAACCACTAAACCAACGAGGTGATCAGCAAAAGCATACGTGACAGCAAAGCCAATCGCGATCAGCAACAATGCAATATTGATCATCCTTTGCGCCCCTAGTGTCGGAACTAGTCGACCAGATACTTTTGCGCCTATCACTCCAGCCATGGCAACTAAGCCAAATAAACCCGCTTGTTGAGCATCGTAACCAAAAGGAGGATTACTAACATGTAACGCGAGTGTAGCCCACAACGCATTAAACGCGGCAAACCACAACGCGCCGGTTAAGGCCGATTGTCTGAGTACCGTATGCTGGCGAACCAAAGTCAACATACTGGCAATTAACTGCCAATAAGACATTGAGGCCGGAGGTGTATTCGTTGGTAAACGTCGATATAACAACACACCAAACAAAGTGGCTACCGCAGCAGACATGATGAAAACAGCGCGCCATCCCCATTGTTCACCAACCCAACCACTTAAAGTTCGCGACAATAAAATCCCAACCGTCAATCCCGTCATTAAGGTACCAATCACTCGGCCTTTTTCTTCCGCAGTCGACATCGAAGCTGCAAATGGGATCAGTTGCTGAGTAATATTGGCACTGACACCGATACCAAAACAAGCCAAGACTAATAAGGATAGATTCGATGCCGAAAAGGCCAGCAGAGATGAACCGATTAAAAACAGCGAGAGGATCGCGATAATTTTCTTGCGAACCAGAATATCGCCTAAGGGAGAAATCAATAAAATGGCCATAGCGTAACCTAATTGACTCGCAGCAGGAATAAACCCGAGTTGATGGTCGCTCAGTCCAAGTTCTGCGCCAATACTGGGTAGAATTGGTTGGTTGTAATAAAGGTTAGCTGCAGTTGCCGCGACGGCCATCGCCATTAAAAATAGTAGCCCTTTCGTCAGGCCATCCGAAGAGGGGGAGGAAGGTGTAGGCATTAAGTTGGCTCCTTTCTGTGGGTGGAATACGCTGAAGAATACGCCTACATCATCTATATGAAAAATGTTATTTTTTTATACTATTGATTACAAAATCGTATTTATAACTCCCCGAGTTAGGCTTTAACTCACGACACTGGGGTTGGGTCAAACATCGAGGCGCGGATCGTCGGGATGGCCTCTATTACCGTTTGCTTAAACGCCATAACATGAGCTGAAGTGCCAAACTTTTTGTGGTGTAACGACAATTTAATTTCTGGCTGCATTCCTTCTATTTCCACAAACCGACACCCGTGGTTGGCCAATTTACTCACGGCACCAGGGGCTATCGATACGCCAATCCCCGCGGCGACTTGGGTCATCATCGTCTGCATCAATTGCGGTTCATTTTTAATCTGCGGCGAAAAACCCGCTTTGTGACAATGGCTAATGATCGCATCGAAGAGTTCGACGGCTTCACAGCGACTAAACAAAACAAAGGTTTCATCTTTAAGTTGGGAGAGCTCAATACGGCGTTCGTTCGCCAAAGGGTGATGATCAGGCAGTACTGCAATTAAACTGTCTTGATAAATATCGAGCGAGCAAAACTCGTCTTGCAAACGCTCTGGTATCGCACGAGAAAAGCCAATATCTATCTGCTGTTGTTCAAAAGCGCTGAGCTGCTGAGAAACCGTCATATCAATTAAATTGATGTCGACACCTGGGTAGCGCTGACTGTATTGGCGAATCAATTGTGGAAAAAAAGACAAGGTTGCCCCACCTAAGTAGCCAATAGTCAACTGACCAATATCGCCTTGATGCGTTTTAATCACCTTCTCTTTGGCTTGCTCTGCACTGGCTAATAACGCTTCGGCCTCAATTAATAATCGCTTTCCCGCCGGTGTGATCAACACCTCACGGGAACTGCGCGCAAAAAGTTGTACCCCCAACTCTTGCTCTAAACTGGCAATATGACGACTGATCGCCGGCTGAACCGTATGGAGCGCTTTGGCCGCGGCGGAAAAGCTTTGCAATCTCGCCACCGAAACGAAACTCTTTAAGGTTTTTAACTCCATACATTGCTTCCTACTTTACAGTGTCTTCGCCCACTTTACCTTGATAGCGCAAAGCAGTGCAATTGCGGCGCACAAGATAAAAATACCCTGTGAGCTAAGAGGAAGAAAGGACAAGCCGGAGGTGATAAACTGGCCAATAAACACCGCCATGGCAAAATAAGACAAGTTGCGGCCGCGATTGCTCTCATCACTGCGTTCAACCATGGCATGATTGAGCAAGGGGATCGAAAAGCCAAAACCAATCCCAGTGATCACCGCCGCCAAGACCATGACCGCGACTGAATTGCTGACGCTAAATAATCCATGAGCAATAGCAAAACACACAAAGGCGCAACTCAAAGTTATTTGTTCATTGGTTTTTTTGATCATTTTCGGCATCAACATGGCAGCAATAACCGCCATAAAAGAAATAAATGCCAAGAAATACCCAACATGAGCTTCCGAGAACCCCACGTTACCAAGGTGACCAGGTAAGGTAACAAACATACTATAAAACGTTGCCATTGCCAGTGTCGCAAACGTTAATACCGACTTAATCGATGTCGATTGCACTGATTCACCATCGCTTGCTTTCACCTCGCCGATAGGGGTTTGCTTAGGAATTATTGCCAAAACCAACACAAAGATCAGTGCCGCTAAGGCATAAATCAAAAAGGGACCTTGCCAATTCCACTCACTGAGTAACCCACCTAAGAAAAGGAAAAACACCCCGCCTAACTCAATCGCCATCCCTTGTTTGGCAATCATGCTAAGGCGTGCGTGTCCGGTGTACCAATGCGTAATCAACGCAGTACCACTGGCCATGGCGCCAGCGGCGAAGCCACCTAGCACAACGCGATCCAACACGATCAGCCAATGCTGCGATAAAAAAGCCCCGCCACACCCAAAAATAAAATAGCCCACCAAACTGAGCAAGAGCGTGGATCTTGCCCCCCACTTATCGATCAGCAAACCAAAAAAGGGCGCCAGCAGTACCACACCTAGCGCGGGCAAGGTGATCAATAACGCGGCGTGATCACTCATTCCCAATTCAGATGAGATAGAGGTTAAGCCAGGCGCTAATACCGCCCCAACCATGATAGTCAGCGTCGCGACCAATAATAAAGTAAACCCACCTAGCTTAGAGAGCGTATTTTCTTGGTGATTTACGCCTGTCTCACGGTCTGATGATATCGTCGATGTTGATTGCATATTAACCTCATGAGCGGTGATTTTTTGTGGTTCTAATCACTGCGTTAAAATGGATAAAAAGAAACAAAACAATAAGAGCGATTAGAATAACGCTGATAGTTCAATAGGAAAAATGTTAATTTGCCATAGAATCCATAGCGAAAAGCTATTAATTCAGATTCAATCTGTGAGGCTTAACACATTTTTCAGTGCTGTGTTACCATGCGTCCCCATTATTGATAGTAAACACAACCCCAAAAGAGAGCGTACTATGTCTCAACCTTCTAAGGCGATACACACGCCAAATCGCGCGAATTATATCGCCACTCATCCCCCGCAAAGCTGGTCACAAAAGTTGCAACTGACGAACCCCGTGTTTTGGCTCAGCGGCAGTTTTTTGTTCTTATTTGTCCTTACCGCTCTGATCGCTCCTTCTTGGCTAACTTCTAACATCAATCGCGCTTTTTCAATAACCACGTCGACCTTTGGTGGTTTTTGGCAAATCTTACTGTTGGCCAATTTTCTCATTGGTTTCGCATTGGCCTTGCTTCCTTCTGGTGCTGCTCGACTCGGTGCCTTAAAGCAACCAGAGATCGCGAACTTTAAATGGCTGTCGATCATTTTATGCACCTTACTTGCTGGCGGTGGCGTATTTTGGGCCGCGGCTGAGCCCATCGCTCACTTTGTCTCACCTCCACCGCTATTTGGTGATGGTGCCAGCACGTGGCAACGCGCCACCAACGCGCTCGCTCAGTCGTTTTTACACTGGGGGTTTCTCGCTTGGGCCATCTTAGGTTGCTTGTCTTCTGTGGTGTTAATGCATTTACATTACGACAAAGGACTGCCTCTAAAACCGCGCACTTTACTTTACCCTGTCCTTGGCCAGCGCGCCGTCTCTGGTTGGATCGCCAATCTGATTGATGCCTTGAGTATCATTGCCGTCGCCGCGGGTACCATTGGTCCCATTGGTTTTCTCGGCTTGCAGATTAGCTATGCCATCAATGATCTATTTGGCTTTGCCAATACCTTTACCACTCAAGCCTTGGTCATCGTCTTTGCCGTTGCGATGTACACCATTTCCGCCTTAACGGGATTGAGCAAAGGCATTCAAATCATTAGCCGCTATAACATCATTCTCTCGCTTATCTTGGTATTGTTTCTTCTTATCGCAGGCCCGACGAGCTTCATCCTCAATGGCTATCTGGGTGGCGTAACGACGATGATCAAAGAATTAGTCCCGATGGCACTTTATCGTCAAGACCCTGACTGGTTAAGTTGGTGGACGGTCTTTTTCTGGGGCTGGTTTATTGGTTATGGCCCTATGATGGCTATTTTCATTGCTCGCATTTCGCGTGGACGAACCGTACGTCAATTAATTTTATCCGTCAGTCTCATCGCGCCGCTTATTACGTGCTTTTGGTTCAGTATTGTCGGTGGCAGTGGTTTAGCATTTGAACTCGCCAATCCAGGTTCGATTGCCAGTGGGTTTGAAGGCTTCAACTTGCCCGGTGCTTTACTGGCGATCACCTCGCAATTGCCATACCCAACCTTGATCGCTCTCGCCTTTTTATTGCTGACGACAACCTTCATTGTGACAACCGGTGATTCGATGACCTATACAATCAGTGTCGTCATCAGTGGTGATAGTCACCCTAATACAGCGATTCGCGCGTTCTGGGGGATAGTGATGGGAGCGATGGCCATCGTTTTAATCTCCATGGGTTCTGGTGGTATTTCAGCACTGCAGTCCTTTATTGTCATTACTGCCGTACCGGCATCGTTTATCTTGCTGCCGAGCTTGTGGCTGGCACCTAAGATTGCCTTTCAGTTGGCGAAAGAACAACAAGCCTCCTCATAACAAAAATCCCCCTTTAACGCCGTTAAGGGGGGTATTTTTTCTCTAAGCCAGCAATGGATATACCGCTATCGACTCTGATGCTGTTACTCTACCAAATCACCGAGTTGACTGATCACACGGGTAGGTTGGCAATCTTGCCACGGGTCGAAAACCTTGCCAGAGTCGCGTTGTAGCCAAGCACTTGGCAAACCAAAACTGCGCGCCCCAGTGACATCAAATGGATTACTTGAAATCAGCCATGTCGAGCTTTTATCGCCCCCGGTTTGCGACAGTAAATACTGGTAAACCTCAGGGTCGGGTTTAAATTTTTCAATCGATTGACAGCTGACAATGCCAGAAAATAAATCCTCAATCTGATTGTATTCCAACAGGCCCTGTACCGAAGAAGCTTCGCCATTAGAAAAGGCAACCAGCTTGATACCTTGTGCTTTTAAAGCTTGTAAACTCGGTTTGACATCATCAAAAGCGGGCAACTGCAGATACTGCTTCATCAACGCATTTTGCTGCGCTTCATTTAATGGCATTCCCAGTGTTGCCGAGGTTTCTTTTAATGCATCATGAGTACAAGTCGCAAAAGGTTGATAAGCGCCCATTAAGCCACGGCGAAAGGAATATTCGAGTTGTTTATCACGCCAATGGTTGGCAAAACTAGGCGCCTTTTCTTCTCCTAAGTACTGTTGTAACAAAGCCAGCACTCCGTTGGTGTCGATTAACGTGCCATAAACATCAAACGCCAAGACACTTGCTGTGTTGACCATCTTCGCTCCTCACGATTGTTCTGTTATTCATTCTAGCTAGGACAAAAAAACCCGAGCGGTTCGACTCGGGTTCAAGGATTTAAGGTTTTAAAGCCAGTACCTTATCAATATCAGCTGCGCTGTGGCGTTCGCTGAGCTTTTCCCACTCTTCACCCATTGCGCGGTTCACAATACGGCCGCGTTGCACCGCTTCTCGCTGTGCAATCATCTTCGCCCAACGAACCACGTTGGTATAGGTGTGAACTTGTAAAAACTCAGCCGCATCATACGAGTTATTGATCACTAAGTTGCCATACCACGGCCAAATCGCCATATCGGCAATGGTGTACTCTTCACCCGACACATACGTATTTTCTGCCAACTGTTTGTCTAACACATCTAATTGTCGCTTGGCTTCCATCGCAAACCGGTTAATAGGGTACTCTTGTTTTTCGTCGGCGTATGCATAGAAATGGCCAAAGCCGCCACCCAAAAATGGGGCTGAGCCTTGAGCCCAAAACAACCAGTTAAACGCCTGAGTACGCGCAGGGCCAGAAGCCGGCAAGAAATGACCAAACTTTTCGGCCAAATGAACCAAAATCGACGCCGATTCAAATACATTCACCGGCTTATCTCCGCTTTTATCGACCAAAGCAGGAATTTTTGAGTTTGGGTTGACCGCGACAAACCCAGAAGAAAACTGATCGGCTTCACCAATATTGATCAAGTAAGCATCGTATTCTGCTTCAGTAATCCCCAGCGCCAGTAACTCTTCGAACATGATCGTCACTTTTTGCCCATTGGGCGTACCCAGTGAATAAAGCTGAAAGTTGTGCTCACCGACCGGTAACTCTCGCTCAAAACGAGCGCCAGCTTCTGGGCTATTGATATTGGCCCACTTGTTTCCGCCTTTTGCCTCATTGGTCCACACTTTAGGTGGCTGATATTGCTCTGCCATTCAGGTTTCTCCTCATTGAGTATCTGTGATCGTCATGTCCGGCGCGGATATTCATACATACGGCCAACAACACGACGTCCTCTCAGGGTATAACGGATTACTTAGACCAAGCAAATGCCTTAAACGGTTCATCCACTGGTGTTTCAGCAATATGATTGACGTAGTTACTCATGACTTTTTGTGCACAACCTAAAACAATTTCAAGTAATTGACGTTGTTCATACCCGGCAGCAAAGAAAGCATCGACTTGCTCTTTGCTCACTGCGCCGCGTTGGCGAACCACGGCCAATGTCATCGTGCGCAGAGCCTCTAATTTTTCATCAACTAACGGTGTTTCATTGCGCAAAGCTTCTGTAATCGCATCATCGACTTTCATTGATTTGGCAATCCCAGTATGGGCGGGAACACAATAATGACACTCGTGCTCCACGTTAATACTTTGCCATACCACAGTCAGCTCTTCTGCGTTAAACGAGCTGTTGGAAAATAAGCCATGCAGCACTTGGTAACCTTCTAATAGCCCAGGCGCTTCTGCCATCACACCATGCAGATTGGGGATCATACCAAAGCCATCGAGTGATTTTTGCAATAACGCTTTGCTTTGTTGCGGGGCACTTTCTACATCGTGGATTGTAAATTGAGTCATATTGGCTCCTTTCGATCAAATAGTTTTAAGTTGCGTCTCAATTAACGACTGAGATCGAATATAACTGGACTTGAACACTTGTTCAAGTGATAATTGAACATGTGTTCAAGCTCTGGTGAGAAACTTCATGATCAAAACCGACCCGCAAGTGGCTATCGAAAAAGCGACCGAACTCTATTGGGAAAAAGGCTTTCATGCGACTTCAATGCGCGCATTACAAGAAAAAATCGACATGCGCCCAGGCAGTATTTACGCCGCCTTTGGCAGCAAAGAAGGGTTGTTTAAACGCGTACTTGAACACTATGCTGCTCAGTCCTTGGCGCTGTTGGCCACTTATCGTCAACAACACGATTCACCGCTGCAAGCGATCAAAAGCTTTGTCTATTTTGCTGTGGTTGAAAAATCGCAAACCGCGCCTAACGAAATGTGTTTGCTGGTAAAAAGTATTTCGGAGCTGACCGAGGATAACAACGCAGATTTACTGGCAACGGCGAAGCAATCACTGGCTGATATCGAACAGTCCATGGCCGATTTCTTTCGCGCTGCCATTGAAGCGGGCGAAATCGATTCGCAACAAGACCCTCAGCTTCTCGCCAGTATGTTACAAGTACAGATCATTGGCTTGAGAACTTATCATCGTTTGTGTCAAGACAAACAAAAAATGGCCGAGTTGATCAACCAATACTTTGCACAATTCTGATAAGACGACCGCGACAAAACTCTGCAAAACGAGCACTTTTAAACAATGGCTTAATGTTTAAAGCCACCGATTTAAAACAAAGCGCTGATTCGGTGAAGGGTATTTATTTCGCCATTGCCTTTACGCGCTCAACAAGGAAACAACAATGAAAGAGATGGATTATTACTTCACCAGCCTGTCACCCTTTGCTTATTTGGGCCAACAAAAATTGCATCAATTAGCCGAACAATACGGGGTGAAGATTCACTATAAACCGATTCAGCTCGGGCCCGTTTTTGGCGCATCGGGCGCTTTACCATTAGGCCAACGCCCCAAGTCACGCCAAGCGTACCGTCTGACAGAGCTCAAGCGCTGGTCTGAATTTCGCCAACAGCCGATGAACATTCAACCGACATATTTCCCTGTTGATCCAAGCCTGGCTGACCGCTGTATCATCGCTTTATTACAACAAGGTAAAGAAGTCAGTGCCTTTGTTGGGGCCGTGATGCGCGCCTGCTGGTCGCAAGAGCAGAACATTGCTGATGAAGACGTGCTCACGCAACTACTGTTAGAGCATCAATTTGATGCCCAAGACGTATTGAGCCTCGCCAAACAGGAAAGCACATTAGCGCAATATCAAGCGAATACTGAGGAAGCGGTTGCCAAAGGCGTACTAGGCTCGCCGTCATACTGGTTTCAAGAGGAGCAGTTTTGGGGGCAAGACCGACTCGAGTTACTCGAAGTGGCATTACAAGCGTAATAAAAAAGCAGAGCTCAATGCTCTGCTTTTTATCAATATGATCAGGTAACGCGATTATTTTGTTTCCGTATCCCAGTAACGCAGTGCTTCTTTGCGCATTGCATCTTTGTCGGCAGGCGAGGCGCCCCAATTGCCTTTGTACACTTTTCCTTCCCAATCACCATAAGTTGGATTTGGTAGTACAATAAACTCTGCACCGAATTTCGCTTTATCGTTTTCCACCGCTTGATAGCTTTCTTCTAGGCTATTGACGTGAAAATCCTTGGAAAAGTCATTCAAGTTATCACCCATCAACAAAGCAATGTGATGATCTTTTTCGACCACCTGACGACGTGGCTCTTTATTGCTGGTGTCAGTTCTTAACATCAAGTGCGCTTTATCCACTTGTGGGAAACCGGCCGCTTTTAGGTTGCGCTCTGTGCCCTCATAACCGACCTCTCTGCGGTTAGTAATATAGAAAACATCACCACCTTGCTGAACGACGTAGTTAAGAAAATCGACGGCACCGGGAATCGCAATCGCTTGTGACGCATCCATCCATTGGTTCCAAGTCTCGCTTGAGTAACCTTTGTCTTGACCCAATAACCAAGCTTCATAAGCGCTGTTATCCAGTACCGTTTCATCAACGTCAACGACAACGGCCAATTTTTTATCACCTTGATAAGTGCTTTTCACTTTATCAAACTGCAAATGAGCCAGATTAAATGCTTGGTGTGCCAAAGCGCGATACTCGCCAGACACTTGCATCCACATGGTGGCCATCACCAATTGTTGGTTAAGATCATTCCCAGTATACTCTGGGGTGTCAGCGATAGAGTGAGCAGAAAAAGTAGATAAAATCAGCGCGCTAGACGCCAGTAAAGTTCGACAACGAGACATCATGTTAAAATTACTCCGCAGTTGGTAGTGTGTAACAAAATATTACACATCGACATGGTGAGCAACTAGTGAAATCTGATTTCTCTCAAAATATCACTCAATGACCAATTTTCATCGATGGCCGATAAGCATTTAAGCATCATGGCCAATGTAGAGTTTCACCGGCTATCATTTACGGGGTACACATGGGCCTACCAGAGCAATTGTCTTTACTTCTCGATGTCGTGCAGCAAGGTTCTTTTAGCAAAGTGGCTGCGCTGAAAAATATCGACAACTCGCAACTGTCCAAACAGATCAAAAAGCTCGAAACAGAATTAGGCGTGCAACTGCTCAATCGTTCGACGCGCGCATTAGCCCTCACAGCAGCAGGAGAAGAAATTGTCGAGCAAGCCAAACTGTTGCTCAGTACCCTCAACAATATTCACGACATTGCTCACTCCTACCAAGACCAACCCCGAGGGGTTTTACGCATTACCAGTTCGTTGTTACTCGGTCAGCTGCACATTCAACCTGCGATCAGTGCGTTTATCAGCCGCTATCCCGATGTCAAGATTGAGTTGACCCTCGAAGATAAGCGCACTGACATCATCGCTGAGAAATTTGATCTCGCGATTCGTATGGGCAAGATGAACGACTCCAATTTGATCGCCAAAAAAATTGCCAATACCCATTTTGCCCTAGTGGCCTCAGAGAGCTTTATTGGCCGTTATGGCACACCGACAAGCCCAGAAGCTCTGATGCAGTTGCCCGCGATTATCTATGCCAATCGAGATGTCACTTTAGACTCGGTGTTAATGAGTGACACACCACACGGACACAATCTAAAAAGCTATAAGATGTCAGGGCCGGTTAAGGTCAATGACGTGCAAACTTTGCTCAACCTAGTCCAAGACGGAGTGGGCTACGCGGTCATTGATTTGTTTAATCTCAGCGCCCCCCTGTCCAAATTGGGTTTGCGGCCTTTACTGCCTCATTATACCCTCTCCACTAAGGGCAAAGGCATTTACGCGGTTTATCCACATCGAAAGCACACCAAACTGGTGCAAGAATTTATGGCATTTTTACAAGACCACATCGGTGATCCCCCTTATTGGTATGGATATATTAATAAGGTTGAACTCTGACCCCTCTCTTCGTACCACAAGGCCTTTTTCATGGATACAAAAATCCAAACAAACAATCAATAAACGAAATTTTTTGACCCTAATCACGCCATTATGGACAAATTATTCCATTTAGTTTGGATTATTCGCCTCTCGAGTTAGCCGAGGGATTCATCGATAATAACGGCCTATGAGCAGTTCACTGCACTTGTGATTTATCCTTTATAAGGGAGCGAATATGACACACCCAATCATTACTGAACTACAAAAACGTTACACAACTAAGAAATTTGATGCCAACAAGCGTATCAGTGCTGAAAACATGGACGTCATTCGCGAAGCCTTGCGTTTATCTGCTTCTTCTATTAACTCTCAGCCTTGGAAATTCATCATTTTAGAAAGTGACGAAGCCAAGCAGCGCTTTGACCGTACTTTTGCC
>JBFGYW010000059.1:0-16191 GCA_041587235.1 Vibrio sp. | reverse complement strand
TTACTTGTGGTCAAGCCACTTGGTTCTCAGTGGTTAATTGGTTATCTCTCGACGCATTATATAATAGAAATGGGCAAACGAGTGGCTTTTGGTGAAAAAGGGCATGCAGCGATTGTTGATCAGGCGGGGAACGTTCTAGCTCATCCTTTGGATAGTTGGGTGGCCAGTCGTAAAAATATTGCCAAAGTGAGTGCAGTACAAAAAATGCTCGCAGGGCAAACGGGGGTCACTGAGTTTTATTCACCGGCGCTGAAAGACGATATGGTGGCCGGTTTTACTCAAGTCGCAAATGCGGGTTGGGGCGTCATGGTTCCGCAACCGAAAAGCGAGCTGAAATTAAAAGCGCAGGCGATTGATAAAACCGCCGTTATGGTGATGCTTATTGGTTTACTGCTGGCGCTAGCAATCGTTATTCCTATCTCCGTTGTGCTCATTCGTCCATTAGAGAAGTTTTTGCTCTCAATTAAATCGATAGAGCAGGGGGAAATTATCGCGCCACTCGATTTTGCTACCTCGAAATGGACACCCACTGAAATAAAACAGCTTAAATACGCGTTTGCTGAATTAATGGATAATGTACGTAGCAATCAAAAAGCCATTGCAGAGTTGGCTTTTATCGACAGTGTCTCAGGTCTGCCCAATCGCTCTTACTTTGAATCATTAACCGAAAAAGCGTTCGATGTGCTCAACCCAAGTTGCGACATTGCCGCCATGGTATTTATCGATTTTGATGACTTTAAAAAAGTGAACGATACATATGGTCATCGAGTCGGCGACAAATTGTTAAAGTTATTTAGTCAAGAATTGGCGTGGCAGTGTTCACACAGTATGAATTCGTCGCTCAAGTACTACGATAACCTTCCCGATATTATTCCCACCCGTTTAGGGGGCGATGAGTTTGCACTTTTTATTCACCATCATGACAGCCAGGCTCAAATATATGCGTTGGTTGAACAAATCACTCAGGCGGTCTTTACCGATTACGCGATTGAAGACAAGGTGAGTATCACACTTTCTGGCAGTGTAGGCGTGGCGATGTACCCCGAACAAGGCACCGATTTTGACGCATTAATTAAGCTGTCGGACTTAGCCATGTATCAGGTGAAAGCGAGACGAAAAAACGCAGAACAACAAATATAATGTCACGCTGTGTTGACCGCAATTTGGCCCCTTTGGTTAAGCCGACAAATGCGCTAGTGAGAGGCCACTTTCCATTTTCAGCTATTGCCCATCTTTGCTATTAATGTTTTTGTTAATTGAGCTGTTTCAGCAACTTATGCTTGTTATTTGTTTTGGGCTTTGTATGATACTAATTGAATTTAAAGAGGAACTTGGCGTCGGAACAAAGATCGCAATGGCTTTGTTTCAATGGTATAAAACAGCGCATTGGATAATGTGATCTAACGCTAAAAAAACCGTTTAAAATGAACAGTATCAGTTAGGCCTATAAATTGCTTGTTGTTTTATATCATCCTGAAGTAACCAAGTATCGATGAGAGCAATATTGGCTTTCGACAAACGGGTCAAGCGTTTACTTCGACATGTGAATTCATCGGTATTTGGCAATGGATGCCAACATAATTTATAGATGACAAGGATGCCATATGAGTGTAATTACCGAATCATATAATAGCGGTGAGTTTTTTGATGAGCTCATTGATGGAGAAGGGAATTTTCGAGGTTGCTCTCAACGGTTGTTGGAGTACTTGCAAAATTTACCGCCTGAAGAGCTAGAAAAGCGCCGTCAGGCTGCAGAAGCTACGATTCAGGATATGGGCATTAGCTTTACGGTTTACACTGATGAAGGCAATATTGATCGCTCATGGCCTTTTGACATTGTGCCAAGAACCATAGATGCGAACGATTGGCTAGTGGCAGAGCGCGGTTTAAAGCAACGATTAACCGCTCTGAATAAATTTATCGATGATTTGTATCACGATCAAAATTGCATTAAAGATGGGATAATTCCCAAGCACATCATTGCAGAATCGAAAAACTTCCGCCCAGAGTGTGTCGGTGTTTCGCCCCCTTTTGGTGTGTGGGCGCATATTTGTGGCACTGACTTGGTGCGTGCCGACGACGGGCAATTTTACGTTTTAGAAGATAACCTTCGCGTGCCTTCCGGTGTGTCGTATATGCTTGAAAACCGGGCGTTGACCAAACGAACTTTGCCCGAGCTGTTTGAAAATGACGACATCATGCGCGTCGACAGCTACACCGCTCAATTGTTTGAAACATTAAAATCGTTAGCACCGAGACAAATCGCTTGCCCTGAAATCGTCGTCTTGACCCCGGGCATATTTAACTCTGCGTATTTTGAACACGCCTTCCTCGCCCAACAAATGGGGGTGGAATTGGTCGAAGGCAGCGATCTGTTCGTTGGCGATGATGATTGTGTATACATGAAAACCATCGAGGGTTTAGAGCGAGTGGATGTGATATATCGCCGAATTGATGATGATTTCCTCGATCCAGAAGTCTTTAACCCCGATTCTATGTTGGGTGTCCCGGGTTTGATGAAAGCGTGGCAGTTAGGCAATGTTGCCTTGGCCAATGCTCCGGGTGCGGGGGTTGCCGATGACAAAGTGGTTTATGCTTATGTCCCCGCTCTCATTCGTTACTACTTAAACGAAGAACCTATTTTGCCGAATGTCGAAACCTTTTTGTGTGAAGATGAGCAGCAACGGGAGTACGTCCTGGCGAACTTAGACAAGTTGGTGGTCAAACCCGCCAATGAATCGGGCGGCTATGGTATGTTAGTCGGCCCGCACTCCACGGCCAAAGAGCAAGCCAAATTCGCCGAGTTAATCCAATCTAATCCGCGTAACTACATCGCTCAACCAACGCTAAAATTATCCACTGCACCAACCTTAGTCGGGCCCGGTAAATTGGAACCAAGGCATTTAGACCTCAGGCCGTTTATTTTACAAAGTGATAAAACCTACGTGACGACTGGCGGTTTAACTCGGGTTGCGATGAAAAAAGGCTCTTTGGTGGTGAATTCCTCTCAAGGTGGTGGAAGCAAAGACACGTGGATTGTAAAGAGCAAGGAGGATTAATATGTTATCAAGAGTGGCCGAGCGCCTGTATTGGAGTGCGCGTTATTTAGAGCGAATTGAAAACATTGCCCGTTTGCTCAGCGTCTATGACGATTTGTTATTGGATTTGCCAAGAGATGTGAAAGTGTCTTGGTACAACCTAATTGAAATAAACGGCAGTGTGGCGGATTTTGCCAAAAAATTTGATAAGCAAAATGAACATAACGTGGTGCGTTTTTTGTTGATCGAGGAGGCCAATCCCAGTTCGTTATTGGCATCGTTAAAGAGCTTGAGAGAGAATATTCGCACCACGAGAGACGTACTGCCGGAAGAAACGTGGGAATTGATTAACGAACTGGATCTCTACGCCAAAAAGTACGTGCAAAAAGGCATACAGCGTGGCAATCGATACCAGTACCTCAACAATATTATTGAGGGTTGCCAAAAAGTGATTGGTTTGCTTAACAATGCCATGTGCCGGGATGCGGGGTGGCGCTTTATGCAAATCGGTCGTTACTTAGAGCGCGCGGATATGAATACCCGTATTCTCGATTCAGCCATCTTTATCAAAACCAATGCCAGCCCTGACGAACAAAATATCCTTGAGCCAATCTTGTGGCCAAAAGTGCTTAAATCGCAAAGTGGTTATTTGGGATATTTGCGCACCAAAAGGACGACTATCGATGGCAAAAACGCCGTTGACTTTTTGCTCTATGATGAGCATTTTCCCCGCTCTCAAGTATTCTGTTTGCAACAAATCCGCACCGCAATGGAAAAACTGCCACGCAGCGGCGCTTTGATAGAGCAAGTCGAAGGAATTTTGGCGAAACGATACGATACCAGTGATGATGCCTGTATTAATGGCGACCTGAGTCATCATCTTAACGATATTCAACTCGGTTTTATTTCTGTTAATGCCATGGTGGCAGATAACTGGTTTCACTTTCAGCACGGAGATGCAGTATGACCATTCGAGTCGCCTTAGTTCACAAAACGTCTTACGATTTTGATCGCGAGATCAATGTTGCCCCTCATGTACTTCGCTTGCGACCTGCGCCGCACTCGCGCACGCACATTCACGGTTATTCTCTAAAGGTGAAGCCGGATAATCATTTTCTCAATTGGCAGCAAGATCCGTTTGGCAATTATCAAGCTCGTATCGTGTTTCCGGAAAAAGTGAAAAAAATGGAGTTTGAAGTTGAGGTGATTGCCGATATGACGGTGATTAACCCCTTCGATTTCTTTATTGAAGACTATGCCGAAAAATACCCCTTTGACTACGATGCACTGCTCGCCGAAGAGCTGACGCCTTACTTGAAAACCAGTCAAGATTGTCCAGAGCTCGACACTTGGTTAGCCGAGATTGATACAAAGACGCCTACCCGCATTGTCGATTTTTTAGTGGAATTAAACTCTAAATTGGCCAATCAGATTGATTACGGAATTCGCCTAGAGCCAGGTGTGCAAACCTGTCAAGAAACCCTGACGCTCAAAAAGGGATCTTGTCGCGATACGTCTTGGTTATTGGTACAAATATTACGCCGTTTGGGCCTTGCCGCGCGTTTTGCCTCGGGGTATCTCGTTCAGTTAACCGCCGATGTCGAAGCGTTAGATGGCCCGTCCGGACCCAAAGAAGACTTCACCGATTTACACGCTTGGTGTGAAGTCTATTTGCCGGGAGCCGGTTGGGTTGGACTTGATCCTACCAGTGGCCTATTTGCCGGTGAAGGTCACATTCCGTTAGCCTGTACGCCTGAGCCAAGCTCTGCGGCGCCGATCACGGGCGCTACCGACAAATGCGAAACCGAATTTGACTTTAGCAACCAAGTTTTTCGTATTCACGAAGACCCGCGAGTGACGAAACCTTACCCCGATGGTGAATGGGACAACATCAAAGCCTTGGGGGTTGCGGTAGATGAAACGTTAAAGCAGCAAGATGTGCGCTTGACCATGGGCGGGGAGCCAACGTTTGTTTCGATTGATGATATGGACTCAGATCAATGGAATACCAAGGCGCTAGGTGATGATAAGTTGCGTTTAGCCAAAGATCTTTTACTGCGTCTGAAAGCGCAGTTTAACGCGCAAGGGCTTTTGCATTACGGGCAAGGCAAATGGTATCCCGGTGAAGAGTTACCGCGTTGGGCACTTGGCTGTTTTTGGCGTACCGATGGCGAAGCCTTGTGGCACAGCCCAGAGTTGTTGGCCGATGTCGACAAAGATTACCAGCACACCGTAGAAGAGGCCAAAGCGTTTGGTCAACAGCTGTGTCGTTCGCTGGGCCTTGAAAACGATTATTTACAGCCCGCTTATGAAGACAGCTTGTACTATTTGTGGCAAGAGCGCGCCTTGCCAGTGGATGTCGACCCAACCAAAGCGTCATTAAAAGATGACCTTGAACGTCGCCGCTTAGCCAAGTTGCTCACGCGGGGGTTGGAGGTTGAAACGGGCTTTGTATTACCGATAGAACACCAAAGCCAAGGGTGGGTGAGCAGTCATTGGCCGCAACGGGCAGATGTCATTACCCTGATCCCAGGCGACAGTCCGATGGGTTTTCGCTTGCCACTTAACTCTCTGCCTAAAGTGAGTGAAAAAGAACGGCCGCAAGATAGCGATCCCTTTGCGCCACGTGATCCCTTACCTATCTATTCACCAGAGTCGTACCGCTCAAATCAAGACCGTGCAAGTGCGCAAGTTACCCAGCGACAAGACACCAAGCACAGTGAGTCACAAAAGGTGATCCCAACCGCGATTTGTATTGAACCAAGAGACGGTAAACTGCATTTGTTTTTGCCACCAATGACGGCACTTGAGCACTATGTCTCCTTGCTATATCACATTGAGCGTACTGCCAAAGCGTTGGATCTTCCTGTGGTGATTGAAGGCTATGAGCCACCGAAAGACCCAAGATTGCAAAAGTTTTTGATCACTCCCGACCCTGGCGTGATTGAAGTCAACATCCACCCATCGAGCGATTGGGCTGATTTGGTGGAAAAAACGGAGCTTTTGTATCGAGAAGCTCACCTTAGCCGTTTGGGCACAGAGAAATTCATGCTCGACGGTCGCCATACCGGCACCGGAGGGGGGAATCACATTACCTTAGGCGGCCCGACTCCCGAAGACAGCCCGTTTTTGCGCAAACCAGACTTATTGCGGAGCTTTGTCACCTATTGGCAGCACCACCCGGGTTTGTCTTATTTGTTCTCGGGTATGTTTATTGGCCCAACCAGTCAAGCCCCAAGGCCTGATGAAGGGCGTGATGAAGCGCTATACGAGATGGAAATCGCGTTTCAAAACTTCCCCGAAGGCTTGGTTGATGCGCCTTGGCTTGTCGATCGCTTAATGAGAAATTTGCTGGTTGATGTTACGGGTAATACCCACCGCTCCGAATTTTGTATCGATAAAATGTACGCTGCCGGCAGTGCCAGTGGTCGACAAGGGCTACTGGAGTTTCGCGGCTTTGAAATGCCACCGCACCCTCACATGTCTTTGGTGCAAGTGCTGTTGCTGCGTTGCTTAGTGGCGCGTTTTTGGCAAGCGCCATATGCCCATCCGTTAGTGCGTTGGGGCACATCGTTACACGACAAATTTATGATGCCTTATTACGTCTGGCAGGACGTCAAAGAAGTGGTTGACGATTTGCAACGTCACGGTTTCCCGTTCAAATTGGAATGGCTAATTCCGTTTGAGGAGTTCCGCTTCCCACACTATGGGCGCCAACAAATTGATGATATCGAACTCGAATTGCGCTGGGCAATCGAACCTTGGCACGTCTTAGGTGAAGAAGTTACACAATCGGGGACCAGTCGCTTTGTTGATTCGTCGGTTGAGCGTTTGCAGGTCAGAGTGACAGGCTTGACGGAAAGCCGTTACGTATTGGCGTGTAACGGTCGTCGTGTGCCATTGCGCTCGACTGGCCGTAAGGGTGAGTATGTAGCAGCAGTGCGTTATAAAGCATGGGCGCCACCCTCGGCATTACACCCCACATTGGGTATGGATTCGCCATTGGTGTTTGACTTGATTGATACTTGGAATGGCTTGTCGATCGGTGGTTGCACTTATCACGTCTCACACCCAGGTGGACGCAGTTACGAAACGCTCCCGGTCAATGGTCACGAAGCAGAAGCGAGAAGGGTTAATCGCTTCTGGGATCACGGCTTGACGCAAGGACCTATCCAACCGGCGCCAGAATTCAATGCCATTCGTGGCTTCTTTGAAAACGGCGAAGCGCCAAAACCGATGTCACCACCGGCAGAAGAAATCTGTCACGAGTACCCAAATACGTTGGATTTGCGCAAAAAACCAGTGCGGATATCTTGATTTTAAGCACTTTTTGATTAGTACTTAGCCTGGTATATACTAAGTGCTAATCCTTAACCTAGGTCGGCGTATTGCCGGCCTATTTTTGAGTCTGTAAATAAGATGACCACGTCGCCAATCATTTATCCTTACCACGCCCCAATGGGGGCTTTTGATGAAGTCTTTGACTTGCATCAGCAAATCTTGCCACATTGGCAAGGGGTGTTTTCTCACCTTTCTTCAATCAAAGTGGGGGGGATTGAAGAGCTGCATTTGCGTGCACAAAAGATTTTGCGTGACGATGGTGCGACTTATGATTTAAAAAATGATCCTCTTTCTCCAGAAGTTTGGTCTCTTGATGTTATTCCCAATGTGATTGATGCACAGCAATGGGCTCAAGTTGAGCAAGGTTTGGTGCAAAGAAGCGAACTGTTTAATCTTATTTTACAAGACATCTATGGCGAGCAGCGTTTAATCCGTGATGGCGTTATCCCGCCAGAAGTGGTATTCGCTCACCCAGATTACTTGCGCCAATGTCACGGTGTTGACCTGCCGGGGGAAAAACAGCTGTTGCTGCACGGCGTTGACATGGTGAGAAATATCAATGGGCAATTTTTGGTCATTAGTGATCAAACTCAAGTTCCGTCTGGGATTGGGTATGCCTTAGAAAATAGAACCGTGATTTCACGGGTGCTCCCGAGTGTGTTTCGCCGCAGTAACGTGAAGCGGTTATCGAGCTTTTTCCATACGTTAAAAAATACCTTAAACCAATTAGCAGCGCACAAAACAGACGACCCTAAAATCGTCATTCTCACGCAAGGAACGAGCAGTAATACCTACTTTGAGCAAGCTTATCTAGCCAACTACTTAGGCTACTCACTGGTTCAAGGGAGCGATTTGACCGTTCGTCATGGGAAATTGTGGCTGAAAACCTTAGATGGCCTATCCCAGGTCGATGTGGTATTACGCCGCACCGATGATAAAGATTGTGATCAGCTCGAGTTAAGCGCTGACTCTGCTTATGGCGTACCGGGATTGATGGAAGTCGCGCGCAGCGGTCAGGTCATTTTGGCCAACCCGATTGGCAGTGCAGTGCTTGAATCACCGGCCTTAATCGCTTATTTACCGAAAATCAGCCAATACTTACTCAAGCAACCCTTGAAGTTACCGACGGTGGATTCTTATTGGTGTGGCGATGCTGAGAATTTAGAGTGTGTGTTGCAAAATATAGACTCGTTGGTGATTAAGCCTGCCTTTCGACGAGCGCAGCGAGAATCGATATTTGTTCGCCATTGTAGTGCCGAGGAAAAAAGCGCTTTGCTGGCCAACATTAAAGCGGCGCCAGAGCAATACGTTGCCCAAGCGTATGTCCCTGGCTCGATTGTACCCGTGTGGGAAAATCAGCAAATTGAGCGCCGCCCGAGCCTGTTAAGAACCTTTACCATCGCCAAAGACGATGCTTATGCAGTCATGCCTGGTGGTTTAAGTCGCGTGGCCAAGACCGAGCAAGATTACTTTATCACTCGTTTGTCGGGTACTTGGAGTAAAGATACTTGGGTTTGCGCTGACAAGCCCGACAGTAATCATCAATCTATGCTCGATGAAGATAACCTTAAAGAAGTGCAACTTAGTCACATTCCCAGTCGTGTGGTGGAAAATTTCTTTTGGTTGGGCCGTTATGCCGAGCGCGCCGAATTGTGTACGCGCTTAATGCGAGTGGTGTTTAAGCAAATGAATGGCATCGAGCTATTAGAAACCTCGAGCCGTGATGTGTTACTCAAGGCTTTTTCCAAACAAACCAACTGTTTACCTGGTTTTTTAGAGCCGAGTGGGGGCTTGTTAGAAGAGCCCGATGGCGAGTTAGCCGATTTGGTGGTGAATGCCAGTCGCATGGGGAGCATCAAATCCAATTTGCTGTCCATGTTGACCTGTGCCGAGCAAGTGAAAGAACGTTTGTCTGCCGATACGCGTATTATTCTCAATAAATTAAGAGACGACTTAGGGCGCTTAGACAAAACGTATAAGTCGGGTTTACCCGATGTGCCCGAAGACTCGTTAGACGACATTGTCACTGTATTATTGGCGTTGTCGGGCTTGAGCAGTGAAAGCATGCTACGCGGACAAGACTGGATTTTCTTGCAAATTGGTTTTCGCACCGAAAGAGCGATTCAAACGGCGAAATTATTGCAATCAACCCTGACCACCAGTCTCGATAAATTTGCGCAAAAGCAAGTTTTGGAATCGGTGCTGTTGAGTGTGGAGGCACTGATTTCTTTTCGTCGTCGTTATCGCAATAAAACCCAAGTGCAATTCGCGCTCGATCTCTTGATGGTTGATAGCAGTAACCCTCGTTCTTTAGTGTATCAAATTGAACGATTAAATGAGTTTTTAACCCTGTTGCCTAATAATCAGGCCAGTGTTCCGGGTGGCTTAACCGCAGAAAAAAAACTGATTTTAAAAACGCTCAGCGATATCCAGTTGAGTGAGTTAGAGCAATTATCCACAACCCATGCACCGACAAAAGTACGAGAGAATCTCGCCGATTTCTTAGGACAATTGATCGAACAATTAGAGCAATTTACCTCAATAATCAGCGATAAGTACTTTGATCATACTGCCGGTCCACAACAATTAAACAAACCTAAATGGAAGTTGGATGTATGAAATACCGAGTTCGGCACACCACCTGTTATCAGTACAGTAGTGCGGTGACCTTGTGTTATAACTTGGCGCACTTAATGCCAAGAAATACCGGGACGCAGAACTGTTTCTCGCGACATATTCAAGTGTCACCACGCCCGGTTTATCAAACCGAGCGCAAAGACTACTTTGGTAATGAAACGGTGTTTTTCTCAATTCAAGAGCCTCACAAGGCATTGACCATTGATGTGGTGAGTTACTTAGAAGTCTTGCCTAATCAATGGCCTGAGTGGGTTGCCAATCACCCGCTGACCTACCGCCAACTCAAAACACTGCTCGTTAACCCCCAGTCAGAAGAAATGCGACTGGTTAAGCAATATTGCTTGGATTCTGCTTACATCCGAGCAACGCCTGAGATCAAGGCGTACGCTCAAAGTGTGTTTAGCGATGACATACCGGTGTTGCAATCGGTCAATGCGTTGAACCATAAAATTTTTACTGAGTTTACCTTCGATCCCGCCGCAACGGATGTGACCACGGCGCCAGAAACCACCTTGGTGGAAAAGCGGGGTGTGTGCCAAGACTTTGCTCAGTTTGCCATTGCGTGCCTGCGTTCTATGGGATTGGCGGCCCGTTATGTCAGTGGCTATATTGAAACCCTTCCGCCCCCAGGCCAAGAGAAGTTGGTGGGCTCTGATGCCTCTCACGCTTGGTTTGCGGTTTATATTCCGGAGTTGGGCTGGGTCGAATTTGATCCGACCAATGACCAAATTGCCGGTGAGCAACACATAGTGACCGGTTGGGGCCGGGATTATACCGATATCACTCCTTTACAAGGTGTGGTGTTCGATGGCGGTGATTCTCATGCCCTGAATGTGTCCGTTGACGTAGCCAGAATTTAAACGCCTTGCTTTGAGCCATCTGATGTTTTCTGGTGACTCAAGGCAAGGGCGTCGTTCATCCTCACAAGCCTTTTCTCCTGTTTTTCCTAAGCATATTCACAATGGTTTTCAAACGGGTTATTGGTGCAATTATGGCATCAATATTGTTAGAAATCACCACTAGGTATTGACGAAATAAATACGTAGTATGCCCATCTATTTTATGTGGGAGAAAATGATGAAAAACCTAGCCCAGAGGGTTGTTGCCCTGTGTTTTGTGTTGGGGCTGACAGCCTGTAGCGAGCCACACGCTGAGCAAAATCCAGCACCGAAGCCCCTGTCCATTGATGTTGTCAAAGCGCAAGAGGTTCCTGTTCAAGCCTGGCATACTTATACCACCCGCCTTGAAGCCCCTGAGCAAGTGATCTTAAAAGCCCGTGTTTCTGGACAAATTGATAAAGTGATGTTTGAGGAAGGACAGAAGGTCAGTCAAGGCCAAGTGCTTTTTAGCATCGACTCACGCCCTTTTAAAGCTGAAGTGAAGCGCTTAGAAGCCGAGCTTATCAGTGCGCAAGCGGGCCTTGATCAAGCGCGTCGCGAAGCTTTACGTGCTAAGCGCTTGCTGTCTAACCAGGCGATGTCTCATGAACAAGCCGATCAAAGAGTATCGACTTTACGCCAAGCCGAAGCAGGTGTTAACGCCATCTTAGCGCAATTAGAGTCAGCCAAGCTCAACTTGGAATTTAGTCAGGTCAGCGCGCCCATTTCCGGTGTGATTTCACGCGCTTTGGTCACGGCTGGTAACTATGTGTTTGCCGGTCAAACTACCTTGACCACCATTGTTTCTGATCAAAAAGCCTATGCCTATTTTGATATTGACGAGCGCACGTGGAATCGCGACTTTTCAACGGTCAGTGCACAAGATCATTTGCCAGTGTCACTTGAGCCATTAGAGCGCGAACAGCCAGTCCCTGGAGTGATTGATTTTATCGACAATCAGATTGATACCACCACGGGCACACTGCGCGTTCGAGGGGTATTTGATGCCAAAGCGTATCATCTGTTGCCCGGTGCCTTTGCGCGTGTCTCGATTGCTGCTCAAGAGGTTAAGCCTTTGCCCGTGATCCCAGAAAGAGCGATTGGTACCGATTTGAAAAATCGTTTTGTGTTGATTGTCGATGAGCAAAATACGCTGCAATACCGCCTTGTTAAACTGGGTGAACAATACGATCAGTTCCGAGCGATCACTTCTGGTCTTAAAGCTGGGGAGAGAATTGCGGCCAATGGCCCAGCTCGCGTTGGCCCTGGTATGCCTATCACGCCCAATGAGGTGCCATTAGATCTCGAACAAGTGGCGTTTTCGTTAGGCGAGAAGGCTGAAAAGTCCACCTTAGCAAATAGGTTAGCGAAATAATTGTTATGAATTTTTCACACTTTTTTATTCAGCGTCCCATTTTTGCCGCGATGCTGTCTCTGGTGTTTGTGATCACAGGACTATTATCCTTGTTCCAACTGCCAGTCAGCGAATACCCCGAAGTGGTTCCTCCGACAGTCGTCGTCAGTGCCAGTTACCCGGGAGCCAACCCCAAAGTTATCGCCCAAACAGTTGCAACCCCTCTAGAGCAAGAGATCAACGGTCTTGAAAATATGCTCTACCACTCTTCTCAAGCAACCAGTGACGGTCTTCTTACCTTAACCGTGACTTTTGCATTAGGGACGGATTTGGACAAAGCTCAAGTTCAAGTGCAAAATCGAGTCAATAATGCGTTGCCGCGTTTGCCAGAGGAAGTTCAGCGCTTAGGGGTCACCGCGGAAAAGTCTTCACCCAACCTTGCCTTGGTGGTTCATCTTGTCTCTCCTGGGGGGAAACAAGATACCTCCTACATGGCTAACTACGCCGATTTATACATTCAAGATGAGCTCAAACGCTTGCCAGGAGTAGGGGACATTCGACTGTTTGGCGGCGCTAAATACGCCATGCGCGTGTGGTTAAATCCGCAAGCGTTGGCCGCGCGGCAATTGACGGCCAGTGATGTGGTGAGTCAACTCAGAGAGCAAAACCAACAAGTGGCAGCAGGCTCATTGGGCTCACAACCGTCTGGGGTTGCCAATCAGTTCCAAATTTTGCTCAATGTAAAAGGCCGTCTTGAAAGCGTTGAAGAATTTGAAAACGTGGTGGTGAAAGTTGGTCAAAATGGTCAGATAACACGCTTAAAAGACGTTGCTCGAATTGAATTGGGCCAAGAAAACTACGCCTTGCGTGCGATGTTGGACAATCAGCCGGCATTGGCCATGCCCGTGTTTCAGCGTCCGGGCTCGAACGCGATTGAACTGTCTGACGATGTACGCGCCACTATGGCTAGGCTGGCCAAAGACTTTCCGGCTGGTATGACTTATGACATCGCCTATGACCCGACCGTCTTTGTTCGCGGCTCGATTGATGCTGTGATTGATACTTTGCTTGAAGCCATTTTATTAGTGGTGATTGTGGTGGTAGTTTTTTTACAGACTTGGCGAGCCTCCATTATTCCTTTGATCGCCGTGCCCGTTTCTTTGATCGGTACTTTTGCTGTGATGCAATTATTGGGCGTGTCGATCAACACCTTATCCTTATTTGGCCTTGTCCTGGCTATTGGGATTGTGGTCGACGATGCCATCGTGGTGGTGGAAAACGTAGAACGCAATATCGAAGCGGGTCACAGCCCATTTGAAGCGACCAAAATTGCCATGAGCGAGGTCACTGGCCCGATCATTGCGATTGCGTTTGTGCTGTGCGCTGTTTTTATTCCGACCGCTTTTATCACCGGTTTATCTGGGCAGTTTTACAAGCAATTTGCTCTGACGATCACCATTTCAACACTGATTTCTGCGTTTAACTCTTTAACCTTGTCTCCTGCGTTAGCGGCGATATTGTTAAAACCTCATCACGCACCTAAAGACAAACTAACGCGTTTACTCGACGCCTTGTTTGGTCGTTGGCTATTTACACCGTTTAACCGTGTGTTTGACAAAGGTGCGAAAGGGTATGAAAAGGTTGTCAAAAAGTTGATCCGCATGAGTGTGGTCGTCGCAGGGGTCTATTTGGTGCTCGTTGGCTCAACGGTTGGTCTGTTTCAAGCCGTACCGGGTGGCTTTATTCCTCAGCAAGACAAACAGTACTTAGTGGCCATCGCACAATTGCCTGATGCCGCCAGTTTGGATCGCACGCAAGCGGTGGTAGAGCAGATGCAATCGATCGCCTTAAAGGTACCAGGTGTGTCTCATACCGTGGCATTCCCAGGCTTGTCGGTTAATGGCTTTACCAATAGTACCAACAGTGGCATTGTGTTCGTCACTTTAGAAGACTTTGCCAATCGCCAAACTCAGAGCGAATCGGCAATGGCGATCGCAGGAGCGCTCAACCAGCAATTTACCGCCATCGATGAAGCTTTTGTTGCGGTTTTCCCACCCCCGCCAATTTTGGGCTTAGGAACCACAGGGGGCTTTAAGTTGCAGTTACAAGATCGCGGTAATAATGGGTACGAAGCTTTGTTTAACGCCTTGCAAACGGTGCTTAATCAAGCGCGCCAAGACCCAGCACTGACTGGGCTGTTTTCGAGTTATCGCATTCAAGTTCCGCAAATGGACATTCATATTGACCGCGAGCAAGCTTTAGTGCAGGGCATTGCGCTCAATGATGTCTTTACCACCTTGCAAGTTTATTTGGGCTCGGCGTACGTCAATGACTTCAACTTATTTGGCCGCACTTATCAGGTGAATGCTCAAGCCGATGCGCAATATCGCAGTCAGCGCGAGCAAATTATGCAGCTCAAAGTGCGCAATGCGGCCGGTAATATGGTCCCGCTAGGTTCCGTACTCACCGTCGAACCGACCACTGGGCCCGATCGCGTCATGCACTACAATGGCTATATCAGTGCTGAGCTCAATGGCAGCCCTGCGCCTGGATACAGCTCAGATCAAGCCAAACAAGCGATAGAAAACGTGTTGGCGAGCCACTTACCACAAGGGATCAGCTACGAGTGGACTGAAGTCACTTACCAGCAAATTCTGGCCGGTAATACGATGGTTTATGTGTTCCCATTAGTGGTGCTGCTGGTGTTTATGGTGTTGGCGGCACAATACGAGAGCTTGCGCTTGCCATTGGCGATCATCTTGATTGTGCCTATGACCATTTTCTCCGCGTTAGCAGGGATCTATGCCTTGGGGGGAGACAATAATATCTTTACGCAAATTGCCCTGATCGTTTTGGTCGCACTGGCCTCAAAAAATGCCATTTTGATGGTCGAATTTGCCCGTGATAAGCACAAACAAGGTGCAACGCATATGGAAGCGATCATTGAAGCGTGCCGGTTGCGTTTACGACCCATTTTAATGACCTCAATCGCCTTTACCGCTGGGGTGGTTCCACTGGTGTTGGCCAGCGGCGCTGGCGCAGAAATGCGCCAAGCCATGGGTAATGCGGTGTTCTTTGGTATGATCGGTGTGACTGTGTTCGGTTTATTGTTTACACCCGTGTTTTATCGTTTACTGACGCCTAAAGATCAATAATCTCGCAATGTGATCTTGCTCATGAAAAGGCCTCTTTATCCGGCAAAGGGTAAAGAGGCTTTTTTCTTTATACCAATTTGATTCAATATGTGGTCAATGATAGCGCAGTGATCAAGCTTGAGAACAAGGTAAGCCTTTTCTTATCAACAACGTAATCTAAGCCGTTATTCTACAAGTTATTTTCTTAACTGTGTTATCGAGCTTTTTAACCTTCTAGGGTGATCAGCTATTTTGTTAAATTGGTATTAGAGCAAGATTATGCCTTGACTTGTTGTGACTTGGCATCGTAATGAGGCTCGCTAAGTACCTCAACGGAGTAGGGCTTATCGAGGAGTTACAAAAATTGAGCTTCTGAGCCGACCAGGCAGTAGCCATTGCGACCGTTGCGTTTCACTTGATACATGGCTTCATCGGCGAGATTGATTAAACGCGCCATCTCATTGCCATGCATTTCGGTACAAGCAATACCAAAACTGGCGCCTATGTTTACCGTTTGCTGTTCATTAATGGCAATGGGCTGAATGAGTTGGGTTAACATGGTTCTGATTAAAGCATCCAGGCTGCTGGTTGCCCCTAGCGGGTATTGGACAATGACTAAAAATTCATCGCCGCCCCAACGACAAACTAGATCTTGGCTTAAGGCGGTATCCATCAAACGTTTGGCTGTTTCAATTAACACTTGATCACCTGCATCGTGCCCATAGGTGTCGTTTATCGGTTTGAAGTGATCCAAATCGATCAGCACAATAGCAATACTATGACTATGACTATGACTATGACTATGACTA
>JBFGYW010000058.1:0-17134 GCA_041587235.1 Vibrio sp. | reverse complement strand
CCCCGCCTATAAAAAAACCCTCGACGACAAGATTTACTCAGTGCGATTGTTTGATTGGGACGTTAAATTTCAGTTTCAAGACGATAGAATGACCGTATTGAGCATTGAAGACTTTTGACCAGCGGTTTTGACTGCTATTATGAGCGCTTGCTTGTTATCTTGCCTGCCTTTGCTGAGGTTGGGCAATTTTTCTAACTTTGAATGAAACGGAACCCATAAATGCGTACCAGTAATTATCTTCTTTCCACTCTAAAGGAGACCCCAAACGACGCTGAAGTCGTGAGTCACCAGCTGATGCTACGTGCAGGGATGATCCGCAAGCTAGCTTCAGGTCTTTACACCTGGCTACCAACCGGTCTGCGCGTATTGAGAAAAGTCGAAAACATTGTTCGCCAAGAAATCGACCGAGCAGGAGCAATTGAAACCCTAATGCCTGTGGTTCAGCCGTTTGAGTTATGGGAAGAAACCGGCCGCTCAGAAAAAATGGGCCCAGAGCTACTTCGCTTTACTGATCGCCATGAACGTCCGTTTGTCTTAAGCCCGACCGCTGAGGAAGTGATCACTCACCTGGTTCGCAACGAAGTCAATTCGTACAAACAGTTACCCCTTAACCTCTATCAGATTCAAACCAAATTTCGCGATGAACGTCGCCCGCGATTTGGTGTGATGCGCGCGCGCGAATTTTCGATGATGGACGCTTACAGCTTCGACATCGATAAAGAAGGGTTGCAAAAGTCTTACGATGCGATGCACGACGCGTACTGCCATGCCTTTGATCGCATGGGCTTAGATTATCGCCCAGTGCTCGCTGACAGTGGCGCGATTGGTGGCAGTGGCTCACAAGAGTTCCACGTTCTGGCAGAAAGCGGAGAAGACCTCATTGCCTTCTCGAGCGAGTCGGACTACGCGGCCAACATTGAGAAAGCGCAAGCGGTTGCCGATAAAGCGCAAAAAGACGCGCCCACCGTTGAAATGACCTTAGTCGATACCCCTGAGGCAAAAACCATCGCACAATTGGTTGAGCAGCATGGTATTGACATCACCAAAACGGTGAAAACCTTATTTGTCAAAGCGTCAGATGACGTGGACGCCGACATCATTGGCCTGATCATTCGCGGCGATCACGAACTCAATGAAGTCAAAGCCGAAAACCTGCCTCAAGTAGCCGCACCGCTAGAGTTTGCCACTGAAGATGAGATCCGCAAGCTGATCGGTGCAGGACCAGGCTCACTTGGCCCGGTCAATTTGGACTTGCCATTTATTGTCGATCACAGCGTTGCTGTCATGAGCGATTTTGCCGCCGGCGCAAATATCGATGACAAACACTACTTCGGTGTGAACTGGGACAGAGATGTGCAACTTGGCCCTGTGGCCGATCTGCGCAACGTGGTTGAAGGTGACCCAAGCCCATGTGGCAAAGGGGTAATTCAACTAAAACGCGGTATTGAAGTCGGTCATATTTTCCAGTTAGGCACCAACTATTCGGAAAAAATGAATTGTGGCGTTCTCGGCCCAGACGGCAAAAATGCCATCCTAGAAATGGGCTGTTATGGCATTGGCGTTTCTCGCGTGGTGGCAGCAGCGATTGAGCAAAACCACGACAAGTACGGCATCATTTGGCCAGACGCCATTGCCCCATTCCAAGTGGCGATCGTACCAATGAATATGCATAAATCGACTCGTGTGCAAGAGGCTGCTGAAGCGCTGTACCAATCACTGACCGCCGCAGGCATCGATGTGTTATTTGATGACCGCAAAGAGCGCCCCGGTGTGATGTTCTCCGATATGGAGCTCATCGGCGTCCCCCACACCATTATCATTGGTGATCGCAGTATGGATGAAGGCAACTTTGAATACAAAAACCGTCGCAGTGGTGAAAAAACCACCGTAGCAATGGACAGTATTCAAGACTTCATTTGCCAACAACTCGCTTAATCGCGAAGCAGCAAAAAGAGATAGCCCAAGCTGTCTCTTTTTTTATTGCTCCAATCTTATACCACAGCTCAGGCGAAGAAATAGCGGAGTTAAAGCTCGATAAGCTCATTCAGGGAATCGCTAGTAGCATAACGACGAAGATGGCTGTCTTGTTCTCAAGCTTTTTTCTACGCTATTATTGACCGCAGAGTGAACCAGATTGATATGGCATTCACAGCGCTCGCTCGTGACGTTGGCTATCGGCGATAATGGCTCACTTTATTGAGCAAGCTCAACACTGTAGCCCGCCAAGCGCGTAGTATAGCTAACACGTTTATATTCACAGTGAGAAAAAAGATGAAAGTATATGATTGTTGTCCCTTGGTTCGCGAGCTTTATGCCCAAATAGGCAGTGGAGACTTGGCTTACCTCCCTCAAGCCGTTCGCTGTACCTTGTCGGCATTAAACGACATTGCCAGTGATGAGCAACTGCCAAAAGCGACCCGAGACAAAGCCGCCTTTGCCGCGGCCAATTTACTGATTTCTGACATCGAGGATAACGGATGAATTTAACCCAATTTGAAACTATGGACCCCATCATGTTAATGAGTATCGTCAATATGAAGTTGCGCGATGACTTTGACGGTGATCTTGATAAGTTGTGTCGTTTTTTTGAAATTGACCGACAGGCCCTAGAGAATAAACTTGCCAAAGCCGATTACCAATTTTTATCAGACGCTGGCCAGTTTCGTTAGGTGCTCAGCCAATGGGATCGAAAAAGGGAGCGATGTTACTAAATAACAACATCGCTCCCTTTGCTCTCTTCTTGCACCGCGATTTACGTCAGTGACATCCACAGTACCGCGGCGACAAAAACCGGGCAGACAAATTTAATATACCAAGGCCACACCTTGCCAAACCAGCCTAAACTAAACTCCGGATAGCCCTGCTCAAGTTGCTTAACTTTACTTGAACGCTGCCAAACCCAGCCGCCAAACAAACAAAATAACATCGCTGTAAACGGTTGTAAGTATTGGGTCGACACCATGGCGACTAAACCGAACAAGCGCTCAAAATGAAACACAATCACCACACTGAAAAGGCAGATCAAACCGCCTATCAACCAGCTTGTCTTGGCCCGCGATACATTGACTCGTTCAGAGACCAGTGCAACGGGGCATTCCAACATCGAAATCGACGAAGTTAACGCGGCAATGGTCAATAACAAAAAGAAGATCACGGCCAAAAATTGACCGAGCAACCCCAGGCTGTCAAACAAGCGCGGCAATACGGTAAAAACCAAAGTATCGGCGCTCAGTAGCTCACCGCTGGCAGAGTAAATTTCAACGCCTTGGTGCATGGCAACAAACATCGCGGGGATCACCACTAACCCGGCGATAAAAGCCACAGCCGTATCGACTAAGGTCACGCTCATGGCCATTTTCGGTAAGTTTTCTTTCTCACTCAAATAAGAGCCATAGATCAACATCGAACAGCCCCCGATGGTCAACGAGAAGAAACCCTGCCCCATGGCCGACAGCAACAAATGCTTGTCCCAAATTTTGCTAAAGTCGGGGATCAGATAATGTGCCAGCCCTTCTCTTGCCCCATCTTGAGTCAAGATATAGACAAACATCAAAGCAAACAGAGCAAACAAAGCGGGCATTAAGCGGGTTGACCACTTTTCGATACCGTGTTTTACGCCACCTTGCACAATGATAACGGTCAGTAAATAAAAGGCCAAAGTGCCAAAGACGTTGCGCTCCACGGTAAAGGCTGTAAACCACATCGCCAGTTGGTCTTGATTGAACAAACGGCACAAAGCGGCGAACAAAAAGCAAATGAGCCAGCCGCCAACAATACTGTAAAACGCCAGCACCGCACTTGGCACACTTAACCCTAGCCAGCCCACCCCAGCTGAGATTTTTTTCAACCCCGGTTGGGCGGTTAGCGACTTCATACTGTCAACGGGGTTAGCACGCCCGTGACGGCCGATCGCCATTTCGACCACCAACATGGGGTAAGCCACAATAAAGACAAAGAGTAAATAGACAAATAAAAACGCACCACCGCCATTACTCGCCGCTTGTGTGGGAAAGCCCCAAATATTACCCAGACCAACCGCAGCACCGGCCGCAGCAAGAACAAAACCCAATCGAGAGCTAAATTGTTCCCTCGTTGGATTATCGTGTTTACTCATGATGACATCTCAAAAAATACTAGCTGGCTAGTACACTATTACAAAATATGGCGAATAACAAGTTTTGACTTGTTTAGCGCTAGATAAATTGCATCTAACCAGAGAGAATCACCAAAAAGTAAGTTTTATACAGAAAAACGAGCAAGTTTTAATCACATCTCATCAAGGACACACTGATCCTCACTTACTTAGCTCTAGTCAGACTCAAAAACTCGGTACGCTTGCCAAGCGGGAATTGCATTGACTAATGCCTGCTCTTTTTGTTGCGTCTGTGACAGTTGATCACACAAAGACTGCGCCTGCTTGTCTATCTGACGCGATTGCTGCTGAAAATCCACCGTCAATGTCTTTTTTAGGGCAGCCATTTTTTGACTGAGCTGAGTTAAGTTGATGCCTTGTTGCCCTTCAGACATCGCCGCTAAACCATCGGAAAACAACTGTTGATTTAACGTCATTTGCATCGATTTGAACTCGCTTTGCCATTGCTGCTCGAATTGACCCAAGGCGTTGGCAGGAATAATCCATTGCTCGCCTTGATGATAACGCGCTTCAACCTGGTCTAAAAAGCCATTGATGGTGGCGCGGCTATTGGCAAAAGAACCGGGCTGTGTAAAGTCTTGCTCAAGCTTGTCAACCAGCAGATTGGCCACTTGACGCCCGTTCGTCGCCAGAGCGTTGACTTTGGGGATATAGTCGTTGAGCTGTTGACGATACTGGTTAATCGCGGTTTTTTGCTCGGCCGATAACGCCACGCCGCGCCCAGCAATGGTTAACACGCCCCCGGGTGCAAGGCTTGCTTGTTGACCCGACGAGTTCGACACTTGCACCGTGCGCGAGTCCAATACAACTCGATTGGCGGTATCGACTTGACATACCGCCGCCTGAGCCGAAAAACTCAGCGCTGCGCTCACCAATGTAAAACCAAACCATGAATACTGCATAGATTAACCCTTACTCTTATTCTACTCGCTGACATTGCCAGTCCCAATGCACTTATAGTACCAATCTGATTAAGTATGTGGTCAATGATAGCGCAGAGATCAAGCTTGAGAACAAAGCAAGAAAAGACAGTTAGTAGTTGTTCTACATGTTATTTTCTTAACGATGTTATCGAGTTTTTTAACCCGCTAGGGTGACCAGCTATTGAGTTAGATTGGTATAATGACACAGTGTTAATAAATATCACCGCTCCTCTGTCAAGAGCATAGCGGTTTTAGACAGTTTATCTCCCTTAGGTATTGTGTCATGTCATCACTTGGCAATTTCTCGGTTCCCTTACCCACAAAGCTGTATATCAAAACAGTATTGTGTATAATCTGCTCCGGGCGGCCTCATTGGGTTGAAAACAAGGTCATACCACTGTGATAAGGGGATGAGCGATGCAAAAAATTATTCACGTTGATCTTGATTGTTACTACGCTGCGGTCGAAATGAGAGACAACCCCGAATTAAGAGGCCGCCCATTGGCGATTGGCGGCGAGCGATCAAGTCGTGGTGTGCTGTCGACATGCAATTACGAAGCGCGAGCTTTTGGCTTACACTCAGCCATGCCAACTCAGAAAGCCTTGCAACTCTGCCCTCAATTGACCCTTATTTCTGGCAACATGACCAAGTACAAAGCGGTGTCAAAACAAATCCACGCGATTTTTGCCCGTTACACCGATAAAATCGAGCCGCTGTCGTTGGATGAAGCCTATCTTGATGTGACCGATTGCCTATTGTTTAAAGGCTCCGCCACCTTGATAGCGCAAGATATTCGACAAGCCATTGAAAGTGAACTAGGCCTCACCGCCAGTGCTGGGGTCGCGCCATTAAAATTCGTCGCTAAGGTGGCGTCTGATATCAACAAACCCAATGGCCTTTGCGTGATCCCCCCTCAGCAATTGCCTGCGTTTATTGCACAGCTCGAATTGGGTAAAATTTCTGGGGTCGGTAAAGTCACGTTAAAAAAATTGCATGCGCTTGGCTTACACACCGGGCAAGACATCCTAGACTGCGATCCCTTCGTATTACTCAGTCACTTTGGTAAGTTTGGTCAAGTCCTGTGGGAACGCTGTCACGGCATCGATCGCCGGCCAGTCGAACCAGATCGCATCCGCAAGTCCGTTGGTGTTGAGCGCACCTTCATGCAAGACATCTACTCATTGCAGCAATGCCAAAAAGCCATAGAGCACCTCTACCCCAAATTAGTCGAGCGCCTCAAACGCGTATCTGCCGATCACTCGATTAGCAAGCAAGGGCTAAAGATAAAGTTTGATGATTTCAAACAAACTACCATAGAGCACAAAAAACATGCTTTAGACCAACACTTTTTTAATCAATTACTCGAGGAAGGATTAGCGCGCCAACAAGGACGAGGAATACGTTTGATTGGCCTTTGTGTTCACTTACCTGAACAAAGCCACACCGAGCAAATGACGCTTTTTTAACCCTAAAAGTGCCACTCGCCCTCCCTAGCTCTGACCTAATACACAAGGCAAAAAACCGCCGAATAGATACTCAGCACAATGTCAGTCGTTTTTCTTCACTATTATCGTGAGCAAGGCTGCAGAAATTATAACAAAATGTGTTTGGCACTAGAGGAAATTATTATAAAGGTTATCATTAAGCTATCATCTTTTATCTGTGAGAATTCTTTTGCCTAGTAAAATTCTCGTCGTTGAGGACAGTTACGCATTTCGCAACTTCCTAACTCGCAATTTAACTCAGCACGGCTGTGACGTTCACATTGCCGAGACTTATGCACAAGCGAAAGTCATGCTTGAGCAGAACAACGACTACTTGTGCACCGTATTAGACTATTGCCTTCCCGACGCCCAAGACGGCGAAGTGGTCGATTTGGCTCTTAAAGCCAAACAAAGGGTGATTGTCGTTACCGCGACATACCGACAAAGCGCTCGTGATCATTTTATCGAACAAGGGGTACTCGACTACATCATTAAAGACAGTGATGCCGCCATTAATGACCTATTGTCGATGATCACCCGCCTGGAAAAAAACGGCGCGCACCACGCCTTGGTGGTCGATGATTCCGAGTTTATTCGCAAGTCTCTCTCACAAGTCCTTAGTCATCAGTACATTCGAACCACCATCGCTTGCGATGGCAATGAAGCATTAGAAAAACTGGCTCAGCACCCAGACATTACCTTTGCCATTACCGATCACAGCATGCCCAACCTCGACGGGTTATCGCTTGTACGTCAGATTCGCCGAAAACAGGATCGCAATGCGCTGCCCATTTTAGGCCTCTCGGGCAGTGAAGATCGAACCTTAACCTCACAATTTCTCAAAGCCGGCGCGAACGACTTTTTGTACATTCCGTTTAATCAAGAAGAACTCAATTGTCGAATTCATTATATTTTAGGCATGATAGAAGCCAATGAAGCCCTTTACCGCTTGGCAAACCAAGATGAATTGACAGGCCTTTGGAACCGACGTTATTTATTTAATCAAGCCAAAGGCTTATCCGATGATGTTTGCGTTTCAATGATAGACATCGACCACTTTAAAAAAGTCAATGATAACTACGGCCACGACTGTGGTGATTTGGTGATCAAAACCATCGCCAAAATTCTTGCTTTTCACTTTGACGATGCCTGTGTGGCGAGAATGGGAGGGGAAGAATTTTGTATTTTGTACCAAGGGGATTACAACCAGTTTGTGGCGACGTTAGAAAAAATGCGACTGCGTATTGAAACTATGACGATTCCTTATTATCAACATACCCTTCAAGTGACGATCAGCCTTGGCGCTACCAACCAAAGTGGTAACTTAGAAGAAAAATTGCTCATCGCCGACGATTACCTTTATGAAGCCAAACAACAAGGCCGCAACCAACTTAAGCGCTAACGGCTATTGCTAACCCCGTTTCGCGTAATCACTGCGAGCTTTTCCTATCTCATCGCTTAAAAACAAGTCAGCCTAGTGAAATGGCACTAGGCTGAACAATAGCAACATGACTTAAGCAATGCGGTCTTTTTCCCATGCGGCTAACTGCTGGGCACGACGCTCTGCTCTTGCTTCGCGTTTTTTTCTCGCATCACAAGGCTCTGGGCAATTACAAACGCGCTCAATACCGACCGCGCCTAAGCCACCACAACTACCACGGACCACTTTGCGCTGAAAGATATACCCCACTGCCATGGCCAAAATCACGGCGAGGAATACCCCAAAAGTAATTAAAAATGTACTCATATCTTAACACTCACTTTATTTTTGACTGAGATAAGGCTTAAACGCTTCTGACGCTAATTCTTGATAACCATCAGGCGTTTTGACAATCATCAGCACCGGAATTTGATGTTGATTCGCCACATCCATCCCTTTTTGAGCACCCAGCACCATTAGCCCTGTTGCCAATCCATCCGCTGTCATTGACGATTTGTCCAATACTGTAACAGAAACTACCTTATGGTGGATAGGTTTACCTGTAGCCGGATCGATAATGTGTGAATAGCGTATGCCATCGACTTCGTGATAATTTCGATAATCCCCTGACGTGGCCATTGCCATGTCTTGAGCTTGAATCACGGTTTGTATGACCCGTTGCTCAGCGGTGGGTTTTTCTATTGCAATACGCCAAACTTGCCCAGCGCTGTTGTGACCGCGAGTGCGGATTTCACCGCCCACTTCAACCAAGTAATTCTCTACCCCCTGATCGGATAAGTAATTGGCCAACACATCCACGCCCCACCCTTTCGCTATGGTCGACAAATCGACATACAGCTGCGGTTTCTTTTTTTGCAGCCCAGATTCCGTGACCGCTAACCACTCAATACCCACAGAGTTTTTTAGCGCCGACAACTGCTCATCGCTAGGTATGGTTTCAGGCTGAGCATCTGGACCAAAACCCCATAAATTGACCAATGGGCCGACAGTGACATCCAGTGCTCCCTGAGTTAAGTGATTGAGGCGAATGGCCTCTTTCACTACGGTACGTACTGGCGCAGAGACAGGGAACGACGTTAATGAGCGAGATTGGTTAAACTGGCTAAGCTCAGAGTCAGGGCGATAAGTCGACATTTGTTGATTGACTTGTTCCAGACGCTCGCTGACACCCGCTGAAATTTGCTCCGATGACGGACTTTCATCGGTCGCTAAATAGGTAATATTGTATTGAGTGCCCATGGTTGGGCCTTGCAACTTAACCGTACTGACTGGCTCAGAACACGCGGTTAAAAGAAGCGTGAATAAAAATGCCCAGCCAGGGTAATACGACTGCTTAGTAAAAAAAAGGCTCATTGTCTTTCTCTCTAATAAAAAAGGCTGACTCCAAGAGTCAGCCAATTTCCACTATGGCGATAAATTATCCACCAAAGTCATCCAAGAGGATGTTTTCATCTTCAACACCCAAATCGTGTAGCATGCTGATCACTGAGGCGTTCATAATCGGTGGACCACACATGTAGTACTCACAATCTTCCGGCGCATCGTGATCGCGCAAGTAGTTGTCGTAAACGACGTTGTGAATAAAGCCTGTGTAACCGTCCCAATTGTCCTCTGGCTGAGGATCAGAAAGAGCGACATGCCATTGGAAGTTATCAAACTGCGCTTGCAACTCGTCAAAATCTTCGACATAAAACATTTCACGTTTTGAACGAGCACCGTACCAGAACGAAATCTTACGCTTAGAGTTCAGACGCTTAAGCTGGTCGAAAATGTGTGAACGCATTGGCGCCATACCTGCACCACCACCGATAAACACCATCTCAGCATCTGTATCTTTAGCAAAGAACTCACCAAATGGGCCAGAAATCGTCACTTTGTCGCCTTCTTTTAGTGACCAGATAAACGATGACATTTGACCTGGAGTCACATCAGGATTGTTAGGCGGCGGTGTGGCAATACGTACGTTAAGCATGATAATGCCAAACTCTTCAGGATAGTTCGCCATAGAGTACGCACGAATGATTGGCTCATCGACAGTCGATTGGTAACGGAAAAGGTTAAACTTCTCCCAATCGCCACGGTATTCTTCAGGAATATCGTAATCCGCGTAATTTACCGTATGTGCAGGCGCTTCGATCTGAATGTAACCACCGGCACGGAAAGGGACCGACTCGCCATCTGGGATCGCCAGTTTGAGCTCTTTGATGAAAGTCGCTTTGTTATCATTTGAAATAACTTCACATTCCCACTTTTTAACACCAAAGATTTCTTCTGGTAATTCGATCTCCATGTCAGTTTTCATCGCAACCTGACAAGAAAGTCGCTCACCTTCACGCGCTTCACCTTTAGAGATGTGCCCAAGTTCTGTCGGCAAGATTTCACCACCGCCAGATTTAATGCGCACACGACACTGGCCACAAGAGCCACCGCCACCACAAGCTGAAGACACAAAGACACCAGCATTTGCCAAGGCGCCAAGCAATTTGCCACCCGGCTGAGTTACGATCGCTTTTTCAGGATCGCCGTTAATTGAGATGGTAATGTCACCTGTTGGTACCAGCTTAGATTTAGCGAATAAAATCACTAAAACAAGTGCCAGTACAATCAGAGTAAACATCACTACACCAAGAATAATGTCCATTGACTATTCCTTAATTGTTGCGGTTTACCCGGCTTACAGTTGAACACCAGAGAAAGACATAAAGCCTAACGCCATTAAGCCGACAGAAATAAACGTAATGCCAAGGCCGCGCAAGCCTGGAGGTACGTCTGAATACTTCATTTTCTCACGGATACCCGCAAGTGCGACGATGGCCAACATCCAACCGACACCTGAACCCAATCCATACACCACAGACTCAGCGAAATTGTAATCGCGTTGCACCATGAATGATACGCCACCAAAGATGGCACAGTTTACCGTGATAAGCGGTAAGAAAATGCCTAGGGCGTTGTACAAAGGTGGGAAGAAACGGTCCAAAATCATTTCAAGGATTTGTACCAAAGCGGCAATAACACCGATAAAAGTAATAAAGCTCAAAAAGCTCAGGTCAACGCCTTGCGCAATGGCATTCTCTTTCAACACCAAGTTGTAAACCAAGTTGTTGACAGGTACTGAGATGGTCAATACCACAGTAACCGCAACACCCAGACCAAACGCGGTTTTGACTTTCTTAGACACCGCTAAGAAAGTACACATACCCAAGAAAAATGACAGCGCCATGTTTTCGATAAAAATCGATTTAACGAAAAGGCTAATAAAGTGTTCCATGCGTATTACTCCTTCGCTTCAACTTGTTCAGGTTTCAAGGTACGGATAGCCCAAATCAAGAAGCCAATCAGGAAGAACGCTGAAGGCGCAAGTAACATTAGACCATTGGGTTGGTACCAACCACCATTGTTGACCAAAGGCAGAATTTCGATGCCGAACAACTTACCTGAACCCAATAACTCGCGGAAGAAACCAACGGTCAACAATACAAAACCGTAACCCAGACCATTGGCAATGCCGTCGATAAACGAAGGGATTGGCGCCGATTTCATCGCAAATGCTTCCGCGCGGCCCATAACGATACAGTTGGTAATGATAAGGCCAACGAACACCGACAGCTGCTTAGAAATATCGTAGAGATAAGCTCGCAGTACTTGGTCAACAACGATAACCAACGAAGCGATGATCGCCATCTGAACGATAATTCGAACGCTACCAGGAATGTGGTTGCGGATCAGAGAAACGAAAAAGTTTGAAAAAGCCGTAACCAAAGATACTGCAATGGTCATGACAAACGCGGTTTCAAGCTTAGTCGTTACCGCCAGTGCAGAACACACACCCAAGACTTGCAAAGCAATTGGGTTGTTATCCAAAACTGGGGCAACCAAGCTGTTTTTCACTTGTTTTAGACTAGACATTAGTTCAGACCTCCGTCACGAACTTTGGCAAGAAACGGGCCGTAACCTAAATCGCCAAGCCAAAAGTCAAATTGGTTTTGAACACCGGTACTGGTCAATGTTGCACCAGAAAGTGCGTCGACACCGTGCTCAGAACCTGCCGGCGCGCCGCCTTTGACAATCTTGATTGCTGGGTTATTGCTTTCGTCAAACAGTTTTTTACCTTGGAACTGAGCACGCCAAGATGGGTTTTCAACTTCGCCACCCAATCCCGGTGTTTCGCCCTGCTCGTAGTAAATAATGCCATCAACCGTATTGCCATCGGTTTCTACCGCAACAAAAGCGTACATCATTGACCATAGACCTTTACCGTGAATCGGTAAAATATAGCGGGTCACTTCACCTTGTTGTTTGACTAGATACACCAAACCGTAATCAGCACGGCTGCCGATTTTCGCCACGTCTTGGTCAGCGCTTAGCTTAGTCGACTCACTTGGCGTGTTTGACGCTGAGCGCTGATCGTAGTCAGACGCTGCAACACCATCGGCGGTTTCGTCAACCAGTTGGCCCGTTTTAAAATCAACCAATTTAGGTTCGATGTACTGCTGATATAACTCAGCAACAGAGCCGTCTTTAGACTCAACACCAGACACTTCTAGGATTTTTGTTTGCTTATCGCGTACTGCGTTCAGTTCTTGCTTGTCGCGCAAGACTACTGCTGCTGTTGAAACGATGATTGAGCACACCAGGCTCAATGCGATAACAACAAACAGCGTTTTTTTAATGCTATCGTTATTGCTTGCCATAGCGAGCTTCTCTCCGCTTGATATTACGTTCTATTACAAAATGGTCGAATAGCGGCGCAAATAGGTTCGAGAACAGAATCGCCAACATCATACCTTCTGGGTAAGCTGGGTTAACCACTCGAATCAACACACACATCAAACCAATTAAAATACCGTAGCCCCATTTTGCTTTATTGGTAAACGACGCTGAAACAGGGTCGGTTGCCATAAAGAACATACCAAATGCAAAGCCACCTAAAACAAGATGCCAGTGCCAAGGCATGTTAAACATAGGGTTGGTATCAGAACCAATAATGTTGAACAAGGTTGAGGTCGCAATCATACCGATCATAACGCCGGCGATAATGCGCCAAGAAGCTATACGCATGTAGACAATAAACGCTGCACCAAGTATGAGAGCCAGTGTCGACACTTCGCCAATCGAACCTGGGATATTACCCAAGAATGCGTCCATCCATGTCACTTGCTGACCGGTAACGGCATTAACCACGGCGCCATGACCACCTTGTGCCCATTGGCTAAGCGCTGTTGCGCCCGAGAAACCATCGGCGGCTGTCCAGACTAAATCCCCTGAGATTTGCGCAGGGTAGGCAAAGAACAAGAAAGCACGACCGGCTAATGCAGGGTTGAGGAAGTTTCGGCCTGTACCGCCAAAGACTTCTTTGGCCACGACGACACCAAAGGTGATGCCCAGTGCTGCCTGCCACAATGGCAATGTCGGTGGTACGATAAGCGCAAACAAGATGGAAGTAACGAAGAAGCCTTCATTCACTTCGTGTTTGCGTACCATACAGAACAAGACTTCCCAGAAACCACCGACGACAAACACCGTTGCGTAGATAGGTAAGAAGTAGGTCGCACCGAGCAGCATCTTACTGCCCCACCCCGCTTGGTCGGACACTGTGCCACCGAGTAATTCGGTTAACCAATAGTGCCAGTTACCCGAGATGATAGAAGCGAGTTGATCGCCCTGGTACAAATGGGTAAGAGCGGCAATCGCTTGACCACCAGCGTTGTACATACCCCAGAACATGGCAGGAAAAACTGCAATCCAAACCATAATCATGATGCGTTTTAGATCAACGCTATCACGAACGTGTGAGCTCTTTTTTGTCACTAGGCCTGGCGTGTAAAAAATCGTTGCTGCTGCTTCGTAAAGCGCAAACCATTTTTCGTGTTTACCACCTGGCTCAAAATGAGGCTCGATATCTTCAAGAAACTTTTTCAGGCTCATGAAATTACCCTTCTTTCTCAATCGTCTCTAGACAATCGCGCAGCAACTGACCGTACTCGTATTTCCCTGGGCAAACAAACGTACACAAGGCAAGATCTTCTTCATCCAGTTCTAACGCACCAAGACGTTGAGCACTTTCAGTATCACCGGCACACAAGTCACGCAGCAACAATGTCGGCTCCATATCCAGCGGCATGACTCTTTCGTAGTTACCGATTGGCACCATAGAACGATCACTGCCATTGGTCGAGGTGGTCATATTGAACAACTGACCTTTGAAGAAATGACTTAAATAAGCACGAGTGATTGAGAATTTATTTTTGCCCGGAGTGATCCAGCCAAACAATTCTTTTTCACGACCTTCGAGTAGTACCGACACCTGTTGATGGTAACGACCTAAGAAAGCGTGTGGCCCACTTGCGTGTGTACCCGACAATACGGAGCCAGAGATGACGCGCAACTCACCCGCCATGACTTCACCATCAATGAGCTCATCTAATGAGGCCCCCATAACAGTGCGAACCAAACGAGGGTTGTTAACAACAGGACCCGCCAAAGAGATAACGCGGTCAGTGAAAAGTTCACCGGTTAAAAAGAGCTGACCGAAAGCAATAACATCTTGATAGTTGATCGACCAAGCAACATTATTGGCATTAACTGGGAATAGATAATGCATATGCGTTCCGGCAAGACCTGCAGGATGCGGCCCTTCGAACACGTGTTCTTCAACGTTCGGCTGCGCAGAGCGCGGTAGGCTGTCACCAGATTTACACACGTAAACCTTACCTTGAGTCAAGGCTGACAACACATCCAAACCTGCTTTAAAAGCATCAGCTTGTTCGTTGATAAACAATTCTGGTTTGGCTGCCAATGGATTGGTATCTATTGCAGTCACAAAAATTGCTTGAGTTTCGGCATCAATAGCCGGGATCTTGCTGTATGGGCGAGTTCGCAAAGCTGTCCAAAGACCCGATTCAACCAACTGGTTTACCACCTGCTGGCGTTCGAGACCCGCGATTTGATCCGCAGTGAACTGGTCAAACGTGACCTGTTCATCACCCGCAACTTCAATCACCACCGATTGAAGAACGCGTTTTGCACCGCGATTCACTTCGATAACTTTACCACTTGCAGGCGAAGTAAACTTGACACCAGGGTTCTTTTTATCTTCAAAAAGAACTTGGCCTTTCTTCACCTCGTCTCCTACGCGGGCATGCATGGTTGGACGCATACCGACGTATTCTTCGCCAAGCAAGGCGACTTTTTTGACAGTTTTACCGTCATTAATCACCTGGGCAGGAGCTCCTGAAATAGGAAGGTCCAGACCCTTCTTTATTGTAATCATACGCACTTGCACTTTTTTATTGGGAAAAAGATAGTTATTCATTGTATGAGTTGACTGACACGACATTGTGTCCAACCTCGGCTCAGAGCCACTGATGAGGTTGCAACATCCTATTATATTTCTCGTCACAATTGACGGCGAGATTTATCAGGTGCCGTATTTTAGCACTTTTTCATTGAGCTATGCCATGACATTTCGTGTGACTCGAGGCCTAAATCACTCACTTCTCAATGAATTTCCGCCTCAATTGTACAAAATTTTCACATTTCACTCAAATGGCCGTAAGCGAATTAACCCCTTAAATTACAAGGAGACTTTGAGTGAAAAAACGCAAAAAACAGCCTGTTGATGTCAATAAAACTAAGGCAATCAATACGAAAGCAAATTAGTGACACAGATCACAACTCGAATTAAAATGCACTTCATTGCTTATTGATTCACTGGCGTGACTGAAATTAAGACCGACCACCGCCCAAACAGTTGGGGCTACTGGGAACCTGTTGCTGCTCTTGCTGCCATTCACTGGCGGTATAGGTATGCATTGCCAAGGCGTGAATATGATGGCTCAACTCATCCGCCAACACCTGATTAACCTTGCGATGGCGTGCAATCAATCGCAACCCTTCAAATTCATCACTGACCACCACCACCTTAAAATGGCTTTCAGAGCCTGCTGGAACATTGTGCATATAGCTTTCATTGATCACTTGCAAATGCACAGGTGCAAAAGAATGGTGGAGTTTTGTTTCTATTACTTCTTGAATCATATAGACCGCCTGACCTTATTGCTCATAGTAGACCGATTAACGTGATGCTTTTATACCATTAGAAAATCTGCACCGATCACTTTATCGTCGTTATAAAACGGAGACCTTGATACAACGGCTACCCGTGATAAAGCTGACCACAGACTGATTCTCGTTACGTACGCACCTTCCTTGTTGTCACGACATTTGCGACAATAGTAGCGAGAATAAATACGTTAGTGAATACGAATGAAAACTGAATTGTCCCTTTTTGATCGAAAACTGAACCTGTTTCGCTACCCAGTGCGAAAAAACGAGACACTGCAAGCTTGGGATGCCGGTGATGAATACCTGATCCAACACGTGAGCGAACAGTGTGCAACACAAGAATTAAACCGTGTGTTAATCGTCAACGATCATTTCGGTGCGCTGACTTGTTGGTGGGCACCACAGATCAGAGTGATCCATGCCAGCGATTCTTATATTGCCCAGCAAGGTGCGAAAGCCAACTTGGCTCGCAATCACATCGCCCTCGAGTCCGTTGATTTTATCACCACCTTAGACGCCTTGCCGAGCCAAGTTGACCTGGTGTTGTTGGTGATGCCAAAAATCAACCGCCACTTGGTGTGGATTTTACAACAATTAGAGCGCCAGTTACCGGCCGGGACGCCACTCATCGCGGTGAATAAAGTCAAAGAAATCCACACGTCAACACTAAACCTCATCGCCAAACATTTTGGTCAACCGACCACTTCATTGGCACAAAAAAAACACCGACTCATTTTTGCTGACAACGAAAAAAAGGCCACGTCAATTGATACATTGATCTCTTGGCCGGTCGAGGGCTACCCTATCACGTTAGCCAACTACGCCAATGTCTACAGTGGTGAGAAACTCGATCAAGGGGCGCGTTTTATGTTAGAGCACCTGCCCAAAACCGATAAACCTCTGTCCATTTTTGACTTGGGTTGCGGCAATGGCGTGTTATCCGTACGCATCGCCCAACTTTGCCCCAACGCGCAACTGACCTTAATAGATGAAAGCCATATGGCCATCGCTTCTGCCAGGTACAATATGACCGCTAACCTCCCTGATGACCAGCGCGACCACCGT
>JBFGYW010000057.1:0-17146 GCA_041587235.1 Vibrio sp. | reverse complement strand
GAAAGGTCAAAAGGTTAAAATGAATGATACCGGTTTTTAGTCTTAGGGTTTTCTTTTTACTTGGAACGAAGTGATCTTGTGACTTGAAGCGAAGCGATCTTGCCACTGTCTTTTACTGTGTTTCACTGTTTTATACTGTCTTATATTTTGGTTTTACCTAACTCAAATGGGGTCGGATTTGCGAAATAGACTAACTGACAGCGTCCTCGGTATTATGCGGATCCGACCCCTAGAAGTGATGAACCCAATAGGCAAAGAATGACTTTTGGTGTTGATTGTCATCATGTACTGCAATGGTTGAGGTCAGTCTTTGTTCTTTGCCAAAGTGCGTTTCGAGTCATAGGGGTCGGATCCACAACAGTTAGGCACAGAGTGTGAGTGCTGCGATCCCGCGAATCCGACCCCAGGGTGATTTCTTCCCACTCGTTTTTCTCAGGAACCCATCAATTTCTTGAAACACAGTGAAGCACAGATCGCTGCGCTGCAAGATCGTTTTACTTCAAGGACGCTGCGCTCAAGTGGCAAGATAAGATCAGTGTTGTAAAGTGTAAAACAGTCCGCTTCGCTTAAGACAGTCAAACACAGGTTATGTGCTGAGACTGCCCTACATTATTTCATACGGGGTTCAGTGAGCTCGGGCCGTGGGGTCGGATCCACAAGAGTTCAACGCGCATGGTGCTTGTGTCGATCCCGCGAATCCGACCCCGTTCATCGCGTAAATTAAGAACGATTTGCTTAAGACAGTGAAACGCAGTATGGCTGAGACAGTCTCACACTGTGATTGACAGTTCTTCCGTGTCTGGATTGTTATCATGTGGTGAGATCTATTTTGATCGCAATGATCTGAGTGTCATCAGTGGGATCGGGGTTGGTTATTGGCGGTACGACAATGACGAGTAACTTCTAGCTGATTGCTCAACATATAAACGGTATGATACACGGGTTGTCGGTCAATTCGTGTAAAAGTGACTGCCGTAACTTTTTTGTTTTTTAGATGTTCTTGATACTTATCACTTATTTTTTAATCTTTGGATTGCCAGTATGAATTACTTTTCCACTCTCACCTTTGTTGCATTAGGTGGTGCGATAGGGGCGTGCTCTCGTTTTCTTCTCTCGGAGCTTTTTGTTTTATTACTAGGTCGCAGTTTTCCTTACGGTACGCTATTCGTTAATGTAACGGGTTCTATGATGATGGGGGCTTTTACGGCTTTACTCACTATGCAGGCGGTGTCGGGTGATCCGTGGCGTCCTTTAATTGGTCTTGGTTTTCTGGGCGCTTTAACCACCTTTTCAACCTTTTCGATGGATAATGTCAATCTCTTACAACAAGGCGAGTTTGTTAAGATGGGACTCAATATGATGTTGAACGTGGTTCTCAGTGTTTCGGCTTGTTGGGTGGGTTATCACATTTTAATGAAACAATAAGAGAATGCTGTCACAGGCTTGGTTTTGATCCAAGGCTGTGATAATAATAGCTTCACTTGTCGGAGTGCCATTTGGCTGAGACCGTTCATTCGGGATCCGTTGAACCTGATCAGGTTAATACCTGCGAAGGGAACAAGAGAATGTCTTTGGGCATTTTTGTCCTTATTTCATTTCCTCGATCATCCAGATCGCTCTTGTACTATGCATTAATCCGGCAAGCATTTTTCTTATACTTACTGGAGAATAATGCATGTCGACTCGAAAACAAGCTAGGCTATCAGCCCAGCAATTTATTGAAAATATTGAATCCTCACCTTATCCAAACTCGAAAAAAGTATATCTTTCAGGTAGCCAGTACAATATAAAAGTTCCTTTTCGGGAAATCACCTTAACGGACACTATCATTGGCGGCACACCAAAAACGCCCGAATATCAAGCTAACTCCCCAGTGCTGGTTTACGATACCTCTGGTCCATACACTGACCCACACTATAAGATTGATGTTCACCGTGGCTTACCAAAGTTACGTGCTGATTGGATACAAGCACGTGCCGATACCCATCAACTTTCAGCCTTATCATCGAAATATGCGAACCAAAGGCGTGAAGATACAACCTTAGATACCTTGCGCTTTAAGTCTGATGCCATTGTTGTAAAAGCGAATTCAGGGAAGTGTGTGACTCAGCTCCATTACGCAAGACAAGGTATCATCACTCCAGAAATGGAGTTCATTGCATTACGTGAGAATATGCAGCGCTTACAGGCTCTTGATGATCAACTGGAGCATCAACACCCTGGTCAAGCGTTTGGTGCTCAGTTACCACAACAAATTACTCCTGAGTTTGTCAGAAATGAAGTCTCAGCAGGGCGAGCTATTATCCCAGCCAACGTCAATCACCCCGAGTCTGAGCCTATGATCATTGGCCGTAACTTTTTGGTGAAAGTGAATGCCAATATTGGTAACTCATCAGTCACTTCTTCGATAGAAGAAGAGGTTGAGAAACTAGTATGGGCGACTCGCTGGGGCGCTGATACGGTGATGGATTTATCGACTGGGCGTAATATTCACGAAACCCGCGAATGGATATTGAGAAATAGTCCAGTTCCTATTGGCACTGTGCCTATGTACCAAGCACTAGAGAAAGTGAATGGGGTTGCGGAGAATCTGACATGGGAAGTGATGCGCGATACGCTCATTGAGCAGGCTGAGCAAGGCGTCGATTATTTTACCATCCATGCAGGCGTGTTATTGCGTTATGTGCCGATGACGGCCAAGCGTGTCACAGGCATTGTGTCACGCGGTGGCTCGATTATGGCGAAGTGGTGTTTGGCTCATCACAAAGAAAGTTTCCTCTACACCCATTTTGAAGAAATTTGTCAAATCTGTGCCCAATATGATGTTTCCCTTTCCTTGGGGGATGGTTTACGCCCTGGGTCGATTGCTGATGCGAATGATGAAGCGCAATTCTCCGAGTTAAGGACACTTGGTGAACTGACTAAGGTTGCTTGGCAGCATGATGTACAGGTAATGATCGAAGGCCCTGGCCATGTTCCTATGCACTTAATTAAAGAGAACATGGAAGAACAACTTAAGCATTGTGATGAGGCACCATTTTACACCTTGGGCCCTCTGACGACCGATATTGCGCCGGGCTATGATCACATTACCTCAGGAATTGGTGCGGCGATGATTGGGTGGTATGGCTGTGCGATGCTGTGTTATGTGACGCCAAAAGAGCACTTGGGGTTACCGAATAAAGACGATGTCAAAACAGGCCTCATCACTTACAAATTAGCGGCACATGCGGCGGATTTAGCTAAAGGCCACCCTGGTGCTCAGGTCAGAGATAATGCGCTATCTAAGGCGCGTTTTGAGTTCCGTTGGGAAGATCAATTTAACTTATCACTCGATCCAGTGACGGCTCGTCAATACCACGATGAAACCCTACCTCAAGAGTCTGGAAAAGTCGCTCATTTTTGTTCTATGTGTGGCCCTAAATTTTGCTCGATGAAAATTTCCCATGAAGTGCGAGAATACGCCAATCAAGGAATGCAACAAAAGGCTCAAGAATTCCATCAACAAGGGGCTGAGCTATACATCCCCATTCGTCAAAAAACGTCTATAAAGGAGACGATGTAATGGCGCTAACCGTTCCATTTTTATCAAGCGAAGGGGGAAGAACCCGGCGTGGGGGGTCAACGCATAGTCTGGCCAATATTAAGACCTTACTTGAGTATTATGCCGAAGTTCGTGGTTTGGTTTTCTCTGCATGGACGATAAAAAGCGATCAACAGAATGTGGAATTGTTCATTCAAGAGCAACCTGTTTATCGACTGACGGTTATGAACGATGACCAATACACTTTACGTGTTCAGTTGTATCGATTGACTGAGCGATCTGAGTCATTCGCTTTGAACTTTTGTCCACATATTGAGGTTGAAACGATTCAGGAAACAGGTTCAGTGCCATCAGTATGGATTGCAATGGGTTGTGTGCCAGGCACGGTGAGTGAGATGTGGCATGCGAATGACGCTTTCGATCATCCTGGATTTCAGGCACTGCTGACGAGTCGAGCCCCTCGTCAATGGCAAAAAAGTGATATCAATGACTACCTCGCCGCCTTTTTAATCTCACTTCTGCAAGACTATAGCGTTGAAGATGCCTTGCTACTGGCTCATGCCAGTTCGGTTTCACGTGAAACTTGGCCGATACATCGTAATGATTTTCCTGACTTGTTGTCTTTTGAGCCAGCAACAATAAAGCCGGTTCTCAATAACAATAACAATAACAATAACAATAACAATAACAAAGATTACAGCACATGGCCTGAGGTCGATCGTGAGCAACTGCGCTTTTACCCAGTGTTACCAAATTTTGAGTGGGTAAAAAAGTTGTCGTCAGCGGGGGCAAAAACCTTGCAGCTTAGAAACAAAGGTTGTCGTGATGCTCAGTATATCAACGAGGTGAGAAAGTCGATTGAATTAGGGCATCAGCAAGGGGTTCAGTTGTTCATTAATGATGACTGGCAACTGGCGATTGAATTAGGGGCTTATGGCGTACACTTAGGACAACAAGATTTACAAACAGCCGATCTTGCGGCTATTAATCGAGCTAACCTAAGGCTTGGGATCTCGACTCATGGCTATTTTGAAATTCTCAATGCGATGCGTATTCAACCCAGTTACCTCGCATTAGGACATGTTTTTGCGACGACAACCAAAGTCATGCCATCAAAACCTCAAGGCCTAGTGCGATTGAAAGAATTGACCACCTTTGTTTCTCAAATAGACCCAGAAATGCCGACAGTGGCCATCGGCGGTATCGACTTAACCAATGCAGAGCAAATTATTGAGTCCGGTGTAAGCAGTATTGCGGTTGTTCGGGCCGTAACCGAAGCCAGCGATCTCGAGGGTGTCATGGCAACATTTAACCAAATCATGGTTAACAGTAAGTGGGGGGATAATGCTGAACGATAAAGAATTCATTCGCTATTCACGTCAAGTTTCCTTACCTGAAATTGGTTTGGATGGTCAGGTGGCGATAAAACAAGCCAGAGTATTGGTGATTGGTTGTGGTGGGCTTGGTTGCCAGGTGGCACTGCAATTGGCTGGTGCTGGCGTTGGACATTTGGTGCTCGTTGATGATGACCAGGTTGCTCTGTCTAATCTACATCGACAAACCAGCTATCGACAATCCGATATTGAACAGCTCAAAGTGCATGCGTTAAGCGGCCATATTCATCAACTCAACCCCGAAGTGCAATGTCGAACGGTGGACAAACGAATGTCCGATCAACAATTAGCGATTGAGGTTTCGATGGCGGATATTGTGGTGGATGGCAGTGATAACTTTGCCACGAGAAGACAACTCAATCGCCATTGCCTACAGCAACACAAAGCCTTAGTTAGTGCTGCGGTGATTGGGTGGGGAGGCTATTGCACTCGCTTCAATTTTCATTGGTTGGCGTCGAGGGGCAAGCAACCTTGCTATCAATGCTTAACCGGTGAGCCCGATGATCATCAACCGGAAAACTGTCAATCACTTGGCGTTGTTGGCAGTGTGGTGGCGGCCATCGCCAGTATGCAAAGTTTAATGACCTTACACCTGATATTGGGTTACGAAGAGCCGACTGATATTGCAGCGCAAAGTAGCAGCTGGGTTCATCAGTTTGATGGTTTAACGATGCAGTGGCAAAAGTTTTTACTCACAACCGATACCCATTGCCGTGTGTGTCGAGATAAAGATGAGGTGGTATATGCAAATTCAATTTAATCAAATTTGTATCGAATGTGAAGAAGGCACCACACTATTCGAACTCTTGGAACGCCAAGCATTGACATTAAGTGGCAGTGTGTTTGTGGTTAACCAGACCATTGTTGCCAAAAGCCAATGGCGAGAATTTACCTTAAAGCAAGGTGACAAAATTGATTTATTTAATGTGGTAGCAGGAGGGTAGTAAGACGATGGACACCATTCAAACACATCAATCACATGTTATATCACCTTGTGCTTTCAACCAGGACAGATTAACGATTGCAGATCGCACTTTCACCTCACGGTTATTTACCGGTACGGGTAAGTTTTCTTCTCAGCAAACGATGATGGCCGCCTTGCAAAGCAGCGAGTCACAATTGGTGACAATGGCTTTAAAGCGGGTCGACCTCAATAATCCTAATGACGATATTCTCGCGCCCATCATCGCCAGTGAACACTTGTCTTTGTTGCCGAATACATCAGGCGCTAAAGACGCCAAAGAAGCGGTTTTTGCTGCGGAATTGACCCGTGAGGCGCTGCAAACCCATTGGGTTAAATTAGAAATCCATCCTGATCCGAGGTATTTATTGCCCGATCCCATTGAGACCTTAAAAGCAGCGGAAATATTGGTTGCTAAAGGTTTTACGGTGTTGCCTTATTGTCACGCTGATCCCGTTTTGTGTAAACGGCTCGAACAAGTCGGGTGTGCGGCTGTGATGCCTTTAGGAGCCCCTATCGGCTCTAACCAAGGGTTACAAACTCGTCCGCTGTTGGAAATCATCATAGAACAAGCACAGGTCCCAGTGGTTGTTGATGCGGGTATTGGCTCGCCTTCGGATGCGGCTTTGGCCATGGAAACCGGGGCGGATGCGGTGTTAGTCAATACGGCCATTGCAACGGCTAGCGATCCTCAAAGTATGGGCTATGCGTTTAAACTGGCGGTGGAGTCGGGTCGTTTGGCTTACCTTTCTGGACTTGCGGGCCAAAACATCACCGCTCAAGCCTCTAGCCCATTAACTGGTTTTTTACATTCTGGAGGGCAAAATGAGTTTTAAAACCGTCTTTGAGCAGTTGCACTGGGACGATGTGCAAATGTCTTTGTACAGCCAAACCTCCCAACAGGTTGAGCGGGCACTGTCTAAGCCTAAACGCTCGTTAAATGATCTAATGGCTTTGTTATCACCGGCAGCTGAACCTTATATAGAGCACATGGCACAAATGTCTCAGCAACTGACACGCCAGCGCTTTGGTCACACCATGGGGATGTTTATTCCCTTGTACCTTTCTAACCTCTGCTCGAATGTCTGTACTTATTGTGGCTTTTCGATGGAGAACCGTTTAAAGCGTAAGACGTTATCTGTCAAAGAAATTGAGCAGGAGTGCCTGGCGATCAAAGCGATGAACTTTTCGCAGGTCTTAATTGTGACCGGTGAACACGAAACCAAAGTCGGAATGGACTACTTTCGCCAAGCGATACCGGTTATCAAGCGGCATTTTGATTTTGTTGCGATGGAAGTTCAACCTTTGGAACTCGAACAGTATCAAGAGCTCAAGCAACTTGGTGTCGACAGTGTATTGGTGTATCAAGAAACTTACCATCGCAGAACATATGCCAAGCATCATTTGCGTGGCAATAAATCGGACTTTGATTATCGCTTACTGACCACGGATAGATTAGGTCAAGCGGGGATTGAAAAAATTGGCTTAGGTGCTTTACTGGGTTTGCAAGACTGGCGCACCGATTTGATGTTCGTTGGCCATCATCTCGATTACTTACAACGCCAGTACTGGCAGAGCCGTTACTCCATTTCACTCCCTCGGTTACGACCCTGTACTGGTGGGATTGATGTCACTACCCCGATGACGGACAAGCAATTAGTCCAGGCGTTGTGTGCTCTTCGATTGTTTAGTCCTGATCTCGACTTGTCGCTGTCGACCCGAGAATCACCTTGGTTACGAGATCATTTAGTCGCGTTGGGGGCCACGAGTATGTCGGCGGCATCGAAAACTCAACCCGGTGGCTATTCTGATCCCGAGCCACAGTTAGAGCAGTTTTCGATCAGCGATGAGCGACCGGCAAACATGATTGAAGAGATGTTAACAAAACAAGGAATTACACCGGTTTGGAAAGATTGGGATAGAGCGTATTCATTTTAAATGTTAATGAGTTTACTCTTGATTTATGACGGGTTTCACATGAAACACCGCTCAAGTTGAGCGGTGTTATTTGGTTGTTCTTCATTGGAAAAGGCAGGGCTCATGATTCCCTGGCGAAAGGACGCGTTGACTCAGTTAACCAGGCCGCAAGCTCTCCTTCAACCAAAGGCAGTAGGGTATCGCGCACTTGCTGGTGATACGCATTGAGCCATTGAATTTCTGCATCGTTTAATAAGCGACTATCAATACAGCGCAGGTCAATCGGACAACGCGTCAAAGAGGTAAAACCATAGCTTTCTCTATCGCCCTGTGTCGCTATTGGTGTGACCAATTCCAGGTTCTCAATACGAATACCATAGCCACCATCTTGATAATACCCCGGCTCATTGGAGACGATCATTCCAGGTTGTAAGGCGACTTCAATCGGCCGTTTAGATATATTTTGTGGTCCTTCATGGACATTTAAGAAATGACCAACGCCATGACCGGTACCATGATCGAAGTCGTAGCCGTGTTGCCATAGCGGTTGACGGGCAAAGCTATCGAGTTGGTAACCGCAGGTCCCTTTGGGGAAGCGAGCAGTGGCAATATTGATATGTCCCTTTAAAACCAGAGTAAACATACGCTTCATTTCATCACTAGGCTGGCCAATGGCTACCGTTCTGGTGATATCGGTTGTTCCATCGAGATATTGACCCCCAGAATCCACCAAATACAGACTGTTGAGTGATAACGCCTTCGGTGCGGGTTGGTTTTTGTGGTTATAATGACACATCGCTGCATTTGAACCTGCCGCTGAAATGGTATCAAAGCTGATATCAACGAAACGCGGGTCTTGCTGACGATAGTGAAGCAGTTGCTCGGCTAAGGTGGCTTCATCGTGTAAACGTCCTGCTGCGACTTCTTGATCTAACCAAGACAAAAAGCGAATCATGGCGACACCATCACGAGTATGGCAGGCACGCATACCTTGGATCTCGGTTTCGTTCTTACAAGCTTTGGGCAATGCACAAGGATCTTTTTGGTTAATGATTTGAGCACCGGCATTTTGTAGATGAAGGGCAAACCACGCGTTGGCACTATTGGAATCCAATTGTACGGTTTGGCCATTGAAGCTTTGTAAACGGTTCTGCAATTGTTGTGGTTCGGCAATCTCGACACCTTGGCCCCAGTGCTCAACACATTCTTTTGAGACGCGTTCTTGGTCGATGAACAGGGTGACTTGCCCTTGGTTATCGGCAATCGCATGACAAAGGGCAACCGGGAGGCGAGAGATATCGCGAGCGCGAATATTTAACAACCAACTGATTGAATCGAGCGCCGTGAGTACTACAGCATCGATATCCTGTTGTTGTAATTGCTCTGCCAACTGTTGACGCTTGTCGAAGGAGGATTGTCCGCAATACTCATGTGGCATAACGAATAACGGGGTCAAGGTTTGTTGTGGGCGGTCTTGCCACAATGGGTCGAGGGCGTTGCTGTCGAGTAACTTGAGCGTCATGTTATTGAGTTTTACTTGCGCTTGTTGTAACCAAGCAAAGCTGTGCAACTTAGGATCGATAGCAATGGTACTGCCTTTGGCAAAGTGTTTATTTACCCAGCTTAAGACCGGCGTGTCGATCAGGTGTTGGTAACTAAAGAGATCGTTGGGAACTTGTTGTTTGACTTGTACGGTATAGCGCCCATCGACAAAGATGGCGGCCTTATCATCTGCGCCAATCACCGCCGCCCCAGCAGATCCCGTAAAACCGGTTAACCAAGCGAGACGCTCGTTGTAGGCGGGGACATATTCACCCAAAAACTCATCTTCACGGGGGACGATGATGGCATCAATATGATGGTGTTTCATCCATTCTCTTAGGGCAGATACTTTCTGATAAGTCGACATTGCCATATAAAAATCCTTGTTGTTGATCTCAGTACAGGTTGTAAGCGGGCGGCGAGTTCACCCGTTTTAGGTCCCGTATTACAGTGTCAATAAAGCTACTCTTTTTCATAGCGAGGTGCAAATCATCTACGCACGGAAGGGCAATTGCTGCCAATGCATTACTGTAATTACCATGACTGACAGACTTGCAATGGGCATTGTTCAATCAAGCCACTTGGGATCGATGTCTATCGATTGATAGCCCTATTTATCGGCAACTACAATGCTTGGTAATAGGGTATTAAGTTAAATGATGAGGGCGCAGGTGTTGCGTACTGGCAATGATTAAGTCTTTGAGCCAGTGTAAGGCGCGATCATTTTCCCTTTGCTGGTGCCAAAATAAGGTATAGGCCATAGCGGGAAATTTCATAGGCAGAGGTAAAGTAACTAACCCGTGTTGCTTTGCCGCCATGGAGACAAAGTGCTGCGGGGCAGTAAAAATAAAGTCAGTATAAGTGCACAGTGAAATCGCACTATTAAAGTCGGGCACAGTAATGGCAATGTCCCGTTCAAGACCTTGGTCAGCTAATCGATAATCAAGTAACCATCGTTCGTTACCATCGCAGCGAACTTGAATGTGGCGAGCTTGTATATAGGTGTCGAAGTTCCACTCTTGCTTTAATAATGGGTGATCCGCTCTTAGGGCGCAAATTTGAACATCGCGGAAAATTTCTTGCTCGCAGATGTCACTTGGAGGATACAAGGTGAGTTTGGCGTCGTTGATGTCGAGGTCTTTACCGGTTAAACCAAAATCCAAATCACCGTGTTTGAGTTGTTCAAACGTGGTATCAGACCAAGTGTGCGTACTAATAGTGACTTGCGGTGCTTGTTTAAACATCTCGGGCAGAAAGTGCGGCAAGATGAGTGGGTAAGCACTTTCAATGGTGGCAATTTGAAAGCGATAATCACTGCTGACAGGGTCAAAATGTTCGGGCTCATTGAGCATCTCAAACTGCAGTAATAGCTCAGTAATTTTGGGAGCCAAGGTACTGGCTTTTAACGTTGGTGTTAGGCCTTGATGTTTGCGAATAAATAGCGGGTCATTAAATTGTATTCTCAATTTAGCCAGTGATTTACTGATACTCGATTGGCTTAAACACAGACGATGAGCGGTGCGAGTGACACTGCATTCTTCATACAAGACTTTAAAGCACACCAATAAATTGAGATCGAGCCGAGCTAATTTTTCTACCTGCATATCACTACTCAATATTTCCCAAAAGGAATAATAACCATGACTATACATCATTTCTATTCATAACGCTGCGTGAGTAGAATACCGGTTCACACTTGCTCGTCTTTTTGCTTAATCCAAGTAAAAAGCGGCTCTTTTCCATCATTGTTATTGAATAGGTCGGTCCGTACATGACATCGAAGTTAAGCTTTCAGCTTGCCTTATTGGTTGCCTTAGTTTTATTTAGTCCACTGGGTATTGATTTATATTTGCCTGCGTTACCTGATATTGCCAAAGAGTTTCATGTGGAACACACGTTAGCTCAAGACACCATCACTTGGTTTTTATTTGCCATGGGCATTGGCCAACTGGTGGCAGGGCCATTGGCTGATAAATGGGGTCGTCGTACCATTGGCTTGATGGGGATCAGTTTGTTTGGTTTCAGCGCGCTGGCGGCTTGGTATGCCTTTTCGATTGAATCACTTTTGGTCGCTCGCTTATTCCAGGGCTTAGGGGCATGTGCCACTTCAGTCGCGGCATTTGCCACCGTACGCGATCGATTTGGGCCTGAAAAAAGTGGTCAAATGATCAGTTATCTCAATGGGGCAATTTGTGTGATTCCCGCTTTGGCTCCTATATTGGGGAGTGTTTTGACGCAATGGTTTGACTGGCGGGCCAATTTTGCTTTTATGGCATTGTTTAGCCTGGTGGTTGGTGCGGTGATGTTTGCCTTTTTTAAAGAAACTAATCCACAAAAAGCCGTTGGGCCTATCTTTAAACCGGCCCGTTACTGGTCGGTGTTAAAAGTTCCGAGCTTCGTCTTTCACGCTTCGTTGTGTTTATTGGCGATGGCCGTGATCCTCGCCTATGTCACCAATGCGCCAGTGGTTCTAATGGAAAGAATGGGGTTAACCATGTCTGAGTTTACCTTTTGGTTTGGTTGTAATGCTGTGCTCAACATTATCGCTTGCTTGGTCGCGCCTAAGTGTATTGAGAAGTGGGGCGCGCATAAAACCATTACCGTGGGCGTGCTCTCATTAGGCCTTGCTGGTGTCGTGATGTTGCTCTTGTCTTCTTGGCAAACCCCTTTTGGCTTTATGCTGCCGATTTTTATGTCATCTTGGGGCTTTGCTTGGGTATTAGGTGCTTCGGCGGGTAAAGCACTAGAATCATTCGGTGATAAAGCCGGTACTGCAGCGGCATTATTAGGGGTGTTTCAAATGAGTGGCGCGGGTTTATTGGTCGGTTTAATCCAACGTTTGGATTGGTCGGCAGAAACCATGATTTCCGTACATATGGGGTTGATTGTGCCATCCTTAATCCTGCTGTGGTCGAGAACTGGAAGACAGTGGCACTGGCAACAGTCTCATTGAATAAAGAGTGAGCTCATTAAGTAACAAGCAAAATCACTGAATCAATGGACGTTAAACCAAGGTGAGAAACTTATCACCATAAACTAAAAACCGCACTTCAATGAAGTGCGGTTTTTGTTTATTGACCTGTACATGGCGACGGCGGTAAGCCTTGCTAAATAAGCTTTTTACTTAACCAATGGTCGATACTGACTTTCCCCGCTCCATGAATGACGAGTAGTAGCAGCATTAAACCCCACAATTGATGGTCGTAAAATCCTTGCTGCCAAATAACGGGATAAGAAATGACGGCAATGATATTAAAAACAAAAAGAAGTAGTGCAAAAGGTCGAGTCACAAGGCCTAACAGCAAGAAGACAGGGACAATCAATTCGACCGCCGTGCCAATATAAGCGGCCCATAGCCATGGTAACAAGGGGACTGAATACTCATATTCAAATAAAAAAAGCGTACTTTCCCAACTGCTTATTTTGACTAAGCCGGCCTTAAAAAAAGCCATGGCCACGACATAACGACTGATTAATAGTGTGATAGGTAGCAGGATGCGGTGAAGTGTATTTGTGAGGGTCGAATAGGTGTTTATAAACGATGAATGAAGCATAAGTAATCCTTAGTCCTGTTTTAGAGTAAAGCCGACAAAGAGGTTATGGGCCAATAAATGATCAAGCTCAGTTAAGAGAGATTCATCGATAGACTTTAATGGCAAGGATTGATCAAACGCTTCAACTAACTCTATTGCGCCACTCGATACACGCAACGCTTGCCAACGGCCATCTGGGTAAACTTGAATAATGGCTTGTTCGTTTTGTTGTAATTGCACGTTTTCAAGGCCGCCTTGCTCCACCGCATCAATCAGGCTAAAAAGCGCAAAATGGGAATAAAAGATCGTTATGCCGTGATGAAGATTCAGACTGACGGAAGGCCATTGCTCCTCTTGTAATGAGGCTAAATGGGTCAGTGGTAAGATATCATCACTTACGGGCACGGTATTATGCAGACGATTTAGAGTTTGATCGATCAGACATTCTAAATGCGCGAGTTCGGTAATAAAAGGCGCCGCCTCGAGAATCGTATCAATTTGAGCCAATGTGTTCTCAAGGCCGTGGCCGTAATGGGTAATATCGCCCGTCGTTAAAGGGTGTTCTTCGATATAGCGTTTAGCAACGGCATTAAAGCATGTATCGCCGATCATTTTTCGCGTGTACGGATAGGTTGCTTGCAGTGCTTCCGTCAGGCTAACTAATAAGTGATTTTGATAAATTTGAACGCCTGCCTCAACCGCTATTTGATGGCTGGTTAATTGGCAAGTTGGCAACTGCTGTTGCCAGTCATCACGTTGATAGAGAGAGTGACTGAAACATTGCTGCCAAGAGTGTAAATTCATGAGGCCACCTGTTGTGTGAGTACTTGGCGTTGGATCTGGGCGGCTTTATTGGCTTCTTGATTGAGCACGGACAACTCGGGAATATCTGAATCCCATTCGATTAGGGTAGGAAATATACCGTGCTTTTGAGTCCACTGTTGATAGAGTTGCCAAACCTCTGGGCACACGGGTTGATTATGAGTATCAATGTAAATGGTTTGATTTTCACCAGTGTTTTGTTTGGTGAAGCCGGCGAGGTGGATTTCTTTGACGTGCTCGGCAGGGATAGCATCGAGATAAACTTGGCTATCAAAACCGTGGTTAAACGCGGAGACATAAACATTGTTGAGATCGAGTAATAAACCGCAATCCGTGCGTTTTTGAACTTCAACTAAAAATTGCCACTCTGATAATTCACTTTGAAAAGTCTGTAAGTAACTCGACGGGTTTTCGATCAATAAAGGACGATTCAATGCATCTTGAACCTGTAATACATTGCGGCAAAAAACATTTAACGCTTCTTCAGTATACGGGATGGGCAAGAGATCGTTGTGATAATGGCCATCGACTTGACTCCAGCTAAGGTGTTCAGAAACAAAGCGGGGCTGAATGTCATTGACGAGATGAACCAGTTGCTGGAGATGCTTAGTTTTTATGCCGTCTGCAGACCCCAATGAGAGGCCAACACCGTGACAGCTAATTTGATAATGTTCTTGTAGCCGTTGTAATTGCCGCCGTTGCGGAGAGAAAGGAGCGAAATAATTTTCACTGTGAATTTCAAGCCATGAAACCGCATCAAAATTCGCGTGTTCAATGTCATTCCAATGTGGGTGTCGAAGTCCAATTCCCATATCCAATGTCGACGTCATTATTATCGCTCCTATTGTGGGTAAGCAAGATTAAGAAGAGGTAGTGCTACCGCCGGTTAATTTGCCACAAAGACCCGCAGGGACAATCACAAAGGCATCAGACTGGTTATCTTGTGTTGCTGTTCCTGCACAAGAACTGGTCTTAGTGGCACAATCGTTCTGACCCGCTTTAGACACGCCATAACACTTTTCTTTGCCAGCAGCTTCCGCTGGTGCAGAGGTGAGGATTGAGCCAGAAAATGCCACAAGACTTGTAACCGCTGCGGCCATTGCAATATTGGATTTCTTCATTGTGTATTCCTTACATTGTTTTGATTATGATTAAGTCATAACGCAATTGTCAGACTTATGAATAAAGATAGTTAATGAAGTGATAATCTTTCAGCGCAATATGGAGAAGTGTTAAGTAAATCAAATTTAAATTGGTATTTGTGACGAATGTTATATAAAAAAAGCCGCAACTTTTTAGGATTGGTTCATGAAACCCCTGGTTGCTTTCTGTATACTTAGTCTTTATGTATAAATAACCAGTAGCGAGCCTGACATGGATCCTTCTCTTCTTCTCGACGGTTTAAACGAAAAGCAGCGTCAAGCCGTTGCCTCACCTCTTAAAAATTTATTGATCTTAGCCGGTGCGGGGAGTGGTAAAACACGAGTATTGGTCCACCGTATGGCTTGGCTACTGTCTGTTGAGCAAGCGTCGCCCTTTTCAATTATGTCGGTGACCTTTACTAACAAAGCGGCGGCAGAAATGCGTGGCCGAATTGAAGAACTGATGCACGGCAGCGCTGGTGGTATGTGGACAGGGACTTTCCATGGTATTTGTCACCGTATTTTAAGAGCGCATTATCTCGATGCAAAACTGCCAGAAGACTTTCAAATTCTTGATAGCGATGATCAACAACGTTTGTTAAAGCGATTGATTAAAGCCCAGAACCTCGATGAAAAACAATGGCCTGCTAGGCAAGTGTCGTGGTGGATTAACGGCAAAAAAGACGAGGGTTTAAGGCCTCAACACATCGATAGTTACCAAGATCCGATAACGCAAACCTACATTCAGATTTATCAAGCCTATCAAGAAGCGTGTGACCGCGCTGGGTTGGTGGATTTTGCTGAAATCTTATTGCGTTGCCTAGAATTGTTACGCGACAAACAATACATTCGCGAACATTACCAAGCGCGCTTTAAACATTTATTAGTCGATGAGTTTCAAGATACCAATAACATTCAATATGCTTGGTTGCGATTGTTGTGTGGCCCAGACTCTCGCGTCATGATTGTCGGCGACGATGACCAATCGATTTATGGTTGGCGCGGTGCAAAAGTGGAAAACATTGAAAAGTTTACCTTAGAGTTTAAAGATGTTGAAACCATTCGTCTAGAGCAGAATTACCGTTCAACTAAAACCATTTTAGAAGCCTCCAATACCTTGATCGCCAATAATACTGAGCGGATGGGAAAAAGTTTGTGGACCGATGGGGAAGCGGGTGAATTGATTTCGGTTTACTCCGCGTTTAATGAGCTCGACGAAGCGCGCTTTGCGGTCAATAAAATTCAGCAATGGCAAGAGAACGGCGGGAGCTTAAACGACTGCGCGTTATTGTATCGCAACAATGCCCAATCTCGTGTTCTTGAAGAGGCTTTGATTCAATCGAACTTACCATACCGAATTTACGGCGGTATGCGCTTCTTCGAGCGACAAGAAGTCAAAGATGCCTTAGGTTATTTGCGTTTGATGTCGAACCGCAACGACGATTCGGCCTTTGAGCGTATCGTTAATACACCGACCCGTGGACTTGGTGATAAAACACTAGAGACGATTCGCTTTGCGGCTCGAGATCGCGGCGCGACGTTATGGCAAGCCTGTCAGGCATTGATTGATGAGAAAGTCTTGGCGTCGCGATCGGCGTCGGCGTTAAATCGCTTTATGGAGCTCATTAATGCTTTAGAGGATGACTCACGTGACATGCCGTTACATCAGCAAACCGATCACGTGATCAAGGCTTCTGGATTATACGCCATGTATGAGCAAGAGAAAGGTGAAAAATCGAAAGCTCGTTTGGAAAACTTAGAAGAATTGGTCACTGCGACTCGGCAATTTGAAAAGCCTGAAGAAGCGGAAGACATGACGTTATTGACGGCGTTCCTCACTCATGCCGCCTTAGAAGCAGGGGAAGGGCAAGCCGACGAATTTGACGATGCAGTGCAATTAATGACGCTGCACAGTGCCAAAGGGCTCGAGTTTCCCTTGGTCTTTATGGTTGGTGTTGAAGAAGGGATGTTTCCAAGCCAAATGTCAGCGGAAGAGGCGGGTCGTTTAGAAGAAGAACGCCGCTTGTGCTATGTCGGAATGACGCGAGCGAAACAAAAACTGTATATGACCTATGCAGAAATGCGCCGCTTATACGGGCAAGACAAATACCATAAACCGTCGCGATTCATCAGTGAATTACCGGAGTCGTGTTATGAAGAAGTGCGGATGAAAGCCAGTGTGTCACGCTCTTCTCAAGCAGGGCGCTTTAGCCAAACGGCGGTCAAAGAAAACTTTAACGAAACGGGGTTTCAATTAGGTCAGCGCGTGGTTCATCCCAAGTTTGGAGAGG
>JBFGYW010000056.1:0-17388 GCA_041587235.1 Vibrio sp. | reverse complement strand
GGGCGTTTATTTTTAGCTTCAAAATAATAGAAGTTATAGCAAATCCCATTAAATTGGGGAAAAACAATACATTACTAAACAAGTTGATGCACAAAAACATTACAACTCCTCTTTTTTTCGGCTAGTCAAAGCCAATGAAGGGGGTTAAGCTAGGGCATCAATTAAGACAAATAAAGTAAATTGGGGTATATCAAATGTACGAGAAGCAAGTAGAAATTACAGCAGAAAACGGCCTTCACACTCGCCCAGCAGCACAGTTTGTGAAAGAAGCGAAAGCCTTTGACGCAGATATCACTGTGACAAACAACGGCAAAAGCGCAAGCGCAAAAAGCCTTTTCAAACTTCAGACTCTAGGTCTAGTAAAAGGTGCTGTAGTCACTATTTCTGCTGAAGGTGCACAAGCACAAGAAGCTGTTGACCACCTAGTTGCTCTTATGGATCAACTACACTAAGCACCGACTTAGTCTGCAAAGCCATGGTCGTTTTTCATACTCATGGCTTTGCTACCTTCATCAGTACTTCACGCACAAAGCGTCCAGACTCTTTCTTTTACAGCAGACCAAGTTAAGGTATAGCTATGATTTCAGGTATCCTAGCATCTCCGGGCATTGCCATTGGCAAAGCGCTTCTTCTTAAAGAAGAAAAAATTGTCCTCAATACAAACCTAATTTCCGATGACCAAGTTGAGACCGAAGTGCAGCGTTTTTTCGACGCACGCGACAAATCATCTGCTCAACTTGAAGTTGTCAAACAAAAAGCACTAGAAACCTTCGGCGAAGAAAAAGAAGCCATTTTCGAAGGTCACATCATGTTGCTCGAAGATGAAGAGCTCGAAGAAGAAATTCTCGCTCTGATCAAAAATGACAAGCTTACTGCAGACAATGCCATTCACACTGTGATTGAAGAGCAAGCCTCTGCTCTTGAGTCTTTAGACGATGAATACCTAAAAGAGCGCGCGACAGACATTCGTGACATTGGCTCTCGTTTCGTAAAAAATGCTTTGGGCATCAACATTGTTTCTCTTAGCGATATCAACGAACAAGTCATCCTTGTCGCCAACGATCTAACGCCTTCTGAAACCGCTCAGATTAACCTAGATTACGTGCTTGGTTTTGCGTGTGATATCGGTGGCCGTACTTCTCATACTTCGATCATGGCTCGTTCACTAGAACTCCCTGCGATTGTGGGTACAAACGATGTTACTCAACAAGTGAAAAACGGTGACATGCTCGTGCTTGACGCAGTCAACAACAAGATCATCATCAACCCGAGTGATGACGAGCTTGCCCATGCGAAAAAAGTACAAGCCGACGCGATTGCAGAAAAAGAAGAACTCGCCAAACTAAAAGACTTGCCAGCTGAAACCAAAGACGGCCACCGCGTGGAAGTTTGCGGTAACATAGGTACAGTAAAAGACTGTGACGGCGTATTGCGCAATGGCGGCGAAGGGGTTGGCCTTTACCGTACTGAATTCCTCTTTATGGATCGCGATTCTCTACCGACAGAAGAAGAGCAATATCAAGCTTATAAAGATGTTGCCGAAGCGATGCACGGGGAAGCCGTTATCATTCGTACTATGGACATCGGTGGTGACAAAGACCTACCTTACATGGACTTGCCAGAAGAGCTTAACCCATTCCTAGGTTGGCGAGCGGTTCGCATCAGCTTAGATCGCCGCGAGATCCTCCGCGATCAGCTACGCGGTATTCTTCGCGCTTCAGCACACGGCAAACTGCGCGTTATGTTCCCAATGATCATCTCTGTTGAAGAAATTCGCGAGCTGAAAAAAGCGATCGAAGAGTACAAAGCAGAGCTTCGCCAAGAAGGCCATGCCTTTGATGAGAATATCGAAATTGGCGTTATGGTTGAAACACCAGCGGCGGCAGCTGTTGCGCACCACTTAGCGAAAGAAGTTGAATTCTTCTCTATCGGTACCAACGACCTCACCCAGTACACTTTGGCGGTTGACCGTGGTAACGAAATGATTTCTCACCTTTACAACCCATTGTCTCCTGCGGTTCTAAACGTGATTAAACAAGTCATCGATGCCTCTCACGCTGAAGGTAAATGGACAGGTATGTGTGGCGAACTTGCCGGTGATGAGCACGCAACCCTACTGCTTCTAGGTATGGGCCTTGACGAGTTCTCTATGAGTGGCATCTCTATTCCTCGAGTTAAGAAAGTCATCCGCAATGCCAACTTCGCTGAAGTAAAAGCAATGGCAGAGCACGCACTTTCTCTACCAACCGCTGCTGAAATTGAAGCATGTGTTGAAGAGTTTATGGCTAAGCACGCTGAATAACTTTGTAATACCAAGCCATTAGATGAAAAGTATTCGTTTAATGGCTTCAATTGGTATACTATATTTCGACAAAAGCATTCAAATATTAGGAGCGAATACATGGGTCTGTTTGATAAACTCAAAAAACTGGTATCGGATGATAGTGCAGACACAGGTGCCTACGAAATCATCGCCCCCCTGTCTGGTGAAATCATCAATATTGAAGACGTGCCTGATGTGGTATTTGCCGAAAAAATCGTGGGTGATGGCATTGCCATTAAACCTAGTGGCGATAAAATCGTTGCTCCAGTGAATGGCACTATTGGCAAAATTTTCGAAACTAACCACGCATTTTCTATTGAGTCTGATGATGGCATCGAAATGTTTGTCCACTTCGGAATTGATACCGTTGAGCTAAAAGGCGAAGGCTTTAAGCGAATCGCTGAAGAAGGGCAAACCGTCAAAGCAGGTGATACCATCATTGAGTTTGATCTGGCGTTATTACAAGACAAAGCGAAGTCTGTTTTGACCCCTGTCGTCATTTCGAACATGGATGAAATCAAAGACCTAACCAAACTTTCTGGCACTGTTGTTGTGGGTGAAACTCCGGTACTTCGCGTCAGTAAGTAATTTAATTTAATTTAATTTGCTTCAATACTACATTTGCATTAAGAATTCATTGTCATCAATAAGTTATTAATGCTCTTTTGAAAAACGCTGCTCTGGAGTAGCGTTTTTTATTTTAAGACTTCTCACTCTTGCCCCTATTATCGATATAGGGACTGTACCATAAGTCAATCAGCCTCGATAAATACGGTGCATAACTCTTGTTTCAATAGTCAAAAAGTGGGTTTTCTAAATAAAAGAAAACCCATTGAGTGTGACCTGTTGCGATCAAACCAGGTTGTAGCGATGAACTACCCCAATAGCGCCAATGCAGTCGACGGAGCTTGCTTCGCTTGGGCTAAAATTGAACTCGACGCCTGAGACAAAATTTGGCTCTTGGTTAATTGTGTTGTCTCTTTGGCAAAATCAGTATCTTTAATACGACTTTTTGATGCGTTAACATTTTCATTGATGTTGTCTAAATTGCTAATTGCATGGTCGAACCGATTTTGAAAAGCCCCTAACTCAGCTCGGTGAGAGTCGACGTATTTCAACGCTGCATCCACCACTGCCACCGACTCTTGCGCTCCACCAACACTAGTTACATCTAGGGTATTCACTGTCACGGCCTGGCCGTCACCAAAGCCCAACTCGCCGGCGAGACTGCCTGAAAAGTCGACATCGCCATCAATTTTATTATTGCCGGCAAAAACTTGTAACTGCCCTTCTTCATTCACCGAAGCTTTGAGAAAATCCGTTTGACCATTGATATAAGTCGCTAGCTCTTCAATGTCATCACCTTGTTTGGCATTGATCACAACCTCATGCTCTTCGCCAAAAGTATCGGTAAAGCCCAAAGTGAGATCGTTATCACCGGCAGTAACTTGCCAATCCTTCCCTTTTCCTTCTTCCGCTTGATAACTGGTCCCGCCCATCATGCGGTTATCAGAACGCAAATCTTTTAGGTTCAGCATCACGGCTTCACCACTATCAGCACCAATTTGAAACGCTTTAGAACCAAACGTGCCATTGAGCAATTTATTGCCACCAAATGATGTCGTTTCGGCAATTCGATTTAATTCATCATTCAGTGCCGTGACTTCTTCTTGAATTGCAACACGCTCAGATTTAGAGTTCGAACCATTGGCCGACTGCAAAGAAAGATCGCGAATACGTTGTAATATATTGGTGGTTTCATTCATTGCTCCTTCCGCTGTCTGAGCAATTGAGATACCGTCATTGGCGTTGCGCACCGCCACATCCAGGCCACGGCTTTGCGCGCTCAAGCGATTAGAGATCTGTAACCCCGCCGCATCGTCTTTTGCACTGTTGATTTTAAAGCCCGATGAGAGGCGCTCCATTGAGGATTGCATCGATGTATTGGCGCTGTTGAGGTAACGTTGCGCCGTCATTGCTGAGACATTGGTATTGACATTAATCGCCATAGTATTTCTCCACTTTGTTTTCTGATCACGGGCTTTCTGACCAACCAGAAAACTCGTTTCATTTGAAGATATGAGTATTAACGGCGGCAATGCTTAAAACTCAACCAACAAACCAACGCAATGGATGAGAATTAGGTAGAGTTGTGAAACAAGTAGCAATGTGGCGAGAAACTGAGCGTTAACCACTCAAGTAATGACGAACATTGACGAAAGGACACAACGTCATTTTCTTTAGTACACATTTTAAACAAGCTTGACCTTCAGTTTGCTCTAGATCCAATCTGATTAAGTACGTGGTCAATGATAGCGCAGAGAAAAAGCTTGAGAACAAGGCAAGAAAAGACAGTGAGTCGTTGTTCTACAAGTTATTTTCTTAACGATGTTATCGAGTTTTTTTAACCAGTTAGGGGGACCAGCTATTTAGTTAGATTGGTATAAATAGTCGAGTAAAAAAAAGGGTTCTTTAAACAAGAAAAAGCCCCTTTTCCTTTGAGAGAACTGGGGCTAGAAAGGTAATCAACGCCGAGTGGAGATCAGAGAAATGAAACCCATTGGTTGTTACCTGTGCGATAAAGTCATCAAAAGCTTGGCAGGTGAGAGATGAGAGAGCCGCCCTTTGTCAAACTTTATAGCTTGCCATCGTCAAGGGGCTAAGTCCACGTCTGAACCAGACCCCAAGTCGAAGTATTACTGCAACAATTGTGTTGCAGCACTTGGCAACTGTTTTGCTTGAGCAAGAATCGAGGTGCCTGCCTGTTGCAAAATTTGTGCTTTGGTCATTTGCGTTGTTTCCTTCGCAAAGTCAGTATCTTTAATTCGGCTATTCGATGCATTCACATTTTCTTGCACATTGGCGAGGTTGTTAATACTGTGCATCAGACGGTTTTGTTTTGCACCCAAATCCGCGCGTTGAGAATCGACGTACTGCAAGGCAGAGTCCAAGACACTGATGGCATTTTGCGAGCCTTGGACTGACGTGAGGTCAATGTCTTGTACCGTTGTTTTAATCGGCTCATCATTGATGCCAAGGTCACTGGCCAGTCCGCCTGAGAAACTGATTTCACCGTGAATGTTAGGCTTGGCCACAAACACCTGAAGTTTGCCATCCTCAGTAACAGAAGCATTCACTAAATCCGACTGACCATTGATGTATGTCGCGACTTCTTCAATGTCATCACCGGTTTTCGCGTTGATATTGATTTGAATTTCGTCTGACTCACCGTCTTTGACTTCAGCGGGGTCTCGAGGGATAACAATGGTCAGGTCACTGTTTTCCGGTTTCACCTGCCAGTTTTTGTCCTTGCCGCTTTCCGACATAAAGGTGATGCCCCCCATTCGGGAATCATCAGCACGAATACTGGTTAAGCCCATGATCATCGCCTCACCGGCATTCGAGCCTATCTGAAAAGAGGCATCGCCAAAGGTGCCATTAAGTAGACGACGGCCACCAAATGAGGTGGTTTCAGCAATTCGGTTTAACTCATCCTGCAACGCGGTGCTTTCTTCGTTCAAGGCTGCACGTTCTGCATCGGAGTTAGTTCCGTTTGCTGATTGAATCGCCAGATCGCGCATACGCTGTAGAACTGAAGTCGACTCATTCATCGCGCCTTCCGCCGTTTGAGCGATAGAAATACCATCATTAGCATTGCGCATGGCCACCTCTAAGCCTCGTGATTGAGAGGTTAAACGGTTAGAAATCTGCAAGCCAGCCGCATCGTCTTTGGCACTATTAATTTTATTACCTGAAGACAATCGCTCCATCGATGTATTCAAGTCGTTACTGGCTTTGTTTAAATAACGTTGTGCCGTCATCGCTGACACATTGGTATTCACATTAATGGCCATTATGCTCTCCTTTGAGTTCGCTCTTGATTGCGAAGCGGCCAGCTCGATTCTCAATTGGATAAGCACTGACCGAAATTAACAAATTGACTGAGTTGGTTACCTGGCTAAATTAAGCGGCAACCCCTCATTGACATTAGATACAATACAAATTGTGTGCCAACTTTTATTTTAAATTATTTATCATTAATAACAACAACTTATAAATAAAATCTCGAAGACTTTTTCCGCTTGCCTGTCCCACTGCGAAACGATGCCGATGCTTGCCGATCTTTTTGCCGCTTCTTTGCCGCTTGCCTTTCCTCTCTGCACATATGGCATAGCACATAAGGGATAGAGAGAAGTCACAAGGACTTAGTGGGTCGATTAAATATAATTAAACAAGGTCAAATCTTTGGTTTTGCCAAACGCTTGTTGAGAGGCTTGTAACGCTCGAGTGTTCTCACTAAAGTCAATCACTGCTTTGGAGTAATCCAAATCTTCAAAATTGCCTTTGGCTTTGGCGAGCGACAGCTCAAAATCTTGGTGCTGTTGCTCTTGGGTATCGAGTGTACTCAAGCGAGCACCGACATCGGTTCTCACCTGCGTTAAATGGATAAAAGCCGCTTGTAATTGTTTGGTAGCACTTTGTAACTCCGCCGTTGCACTGGCATCTGAGACCGATGAATCGGACCAAGTCATCGCTTGATTCAAACTGTCAAAGACACTGAAGCTGTCTTGTGGCGTCAAAGTAATGCTGTCGCCTTTGGTAATTTCACCATTAATTTTGATCGACAACCCTTCGTATTCAATCCCAGTTTGAGGATCGAATTGGTCTGCAGCAACCACATCACCATCTTGCTCTAACTGATAACCCCACTTGTCATTGCCCATATCGACAAACGTCACTTTATAAGTCGAGGTATCATCTGGGTCGAGGTTTGTGGCTTTATTGAGCAGCAGCTGTGAGGCATTTTGTAGGTCATACGATGGCATGTATTGACCAAACGGATTATCAATATCCATGAAGATCCGGCTACCTGGATCATTCATCGCAATATTTAAGTTCGATGAGATTTTCATCTTTCTTTGATAATCATCGCCTTTGTATATCACTGTGCCATCGTAGTCGCGAAAGAAAGGCTGCTCTTTGGGCTTAGTACCTGCAAAAGTGTAATTCCCCGATTCGTCTTGGCTATTGGCCAAATTAATCAAGTTATTGGTCAATTCTAAGACTTCTCGTTTGTTGGCTGCTCTGTCCTCAGGGGACAGAGCACCGTTGATCATTTCCATTACGTTGCGTTTACTGGCATCAATAAACTCGGTCGCATTGGCAATATTGACCTCGTGTTGTTCTAAGCGATTGCGAACAAGGACAATGGAGTCTAAAAATTGTTGTATTTGATCCGACTGCTTTTTGATGTTTTGTACATAGTGGGTAGCCAAAGGATCATCACTTGGCTTAGTCAACTTTTTACCCGAAGCTAGCTGTGCTTGGTTGTGATGAATCTTATTTTCTTGGCGACGCAAATCATTTTGAACAGTTTGATAGTTATGAAAACTTGAGATCCGATTTAGCATTAATGATCACTCCTATCGCAACTGAAGTATGGTGTTAAAGGTATCATTCGCCGCTTGCATGATTCGCGATGAAGCCATATAAGCTTGTTGGAAGCGCATCATATTGGCCGCTTCTTCATCAAGGTTTACCCCTGAAATCGATGCCACTCTTGACTCCGCCTGCTCCTTTTCTTGTTTCGATATGTCCGATAAGCGAGAAGCCGTTGACGAACGAAGCCCAACATTGGTATTGAGGTTGTTATACACATCCACCAATGTCGATTCTTCATCATCGAGAGTTTGCGCCGATTGCACGTCAAACATTTTACGCAAGTTGCCATTATCTCCAGGAGAGGGAACTAAGTTTGCAGTAAACTTATCTCTTGCCAATGCCCCTGCACTTAATTCAAACACCGTCGCCGTTCCGTCGTCAAAGTCGGGGTGATCGCTTGGTAATGACACACTAACTGGACCAGATGGAGGATAGTCATCTGGTTTTTGTATTACCTTTCCTGATTTGTCTAGCACGGCGAATTGATTGCCACTTGGTGAAATGACAACACTGAATTCTTTTAAGTCTCCTGCCTGATCAATTTTAAAGTCGGCTTTTCCGTTGGCAAACGTTGTTGATGCCTCAAAGCTTTGCGCCGCCACTTTTTTAGGATCAGTGGTGGCCAGTTCAATTTGTGCTGCGCCTTCTCGGGTCGGCCGCAACAGAATTTTTTCACCTTCTTGAGGCGGAGTGCGAATTTCAACCCGCATACCATCAAGATAAAATTGATCACCATTAGGGCCAGACAAGGGAGACAAGGTCTTTTTTTCACCGTTTGGGGTATAGATTTCGTAGTCACTGCCATCGTATCGCAGCGAGTATTCCCCACCTTTTAAATTCGATAAATCATCAATATAGACGGCCATATCCGCCTGAGAGTCGCGATTTTTGATCACCCGAGATGCTGCCACTAACTCAGAGTTAACATCCATGAATAAGTCACTGCCCACATCGCCATTAAGATCTAAACCTTGATGTTGTAATTGGTTAATCTGATAGGCAAAAGCGGTAGACATTCGGCCAAGTTCGTCGAGCACATTAGGGATTTCTTGATCGCGAAACCTCAACATGGCGCCGAGTTTACCGTCAATACTGTCACTTTTGATCGGCTTGACCGCCGGCCCTTCAACAATGGCCAAACGACGTTGATGAACATCGGGGTAACCTTCAATCATTTGCAGTTGGCTTGCTTCGGTACCCGAGACGATCGTGTGTCCATTGCCAATGTGAATATTAAATCCTTCTGCATTTTGGCGGGTGGTGACCGTGACTTTGGTGTATTGAGCTAACTCTTTCACCAATTTTTCGTGTTCATCACGCAAGTCGTTGTGGGGACCTGGCGAACTCATCATCAAGCGTTGTACATCTCGAATTTCAATCGCCAATTGGTTGATTCGTTTAATGCCCACATCGAGGCGTTTATTCACGACATCGTATTGCTGACGCACACTGTCTTGAAAACTGTTCAGAGTATCAGTAATGATACCAGCTTTTTCTAACACCACTTCACGTGCCCCAATATCATTCGGGGTGTCGGATAACACGTTAACCGCGTCAAACCAGTCGTGAAGATTGTCGGGTATTTTTTTCGAGGCGATTGACGACAGCATGTTCGATAGCATATCCAAGTCTTGATCGACATCGGTTCTCGAGGCGTGATTGGTGGTCGCTAAATTGAGCTCATCAACAGCAAACTGGTCCCATGAACGGCGGACATTATCGACGTGAACGCCCATGCCATACGTACTGCCACCAAACATTCGCGGCATATTCGTGCCTTGGATCACTGATTGGCGGCTAAAACCTTCCGTGTTCACATTTGAAATATTGTGACTGGTGGTGTTGAGTTGCCGCTGAGCAGTTAAAACACTTTGACTGCCTAATCCAAGTAAATCGGATGCCATGCCTGCCCCCTGGTGATCGCAAAAAAGATATCGATGGTGTTTGCGGCAAACACGCCGCCCTTGAGATTAATAAAAGCAAAAAACATACCAAAGAAAAATAGTGAATAAAAAAAAAGACTTATGAAAACATAAGTCTTTTTTTATTAGTCTGACCACTTATCTATCTGATCTTTTACTTTTAACACCTTGTTGGCATAACTCGGGTCTGTCGCATAGCCCGCTTGATGAATACCATGAATGAATGCCGTCGAGTTTTGAGCCGTTTGCAAGGTTTTGTGATAACGTGGATTGCGCTGCAAAAACTGCACATAATCATCGAAACTGGCCGCATAACTGGGATAACGGCGAAATGACGCTTGCTGTTTAACCGGCATACCATCGACAAATTCTAATGTTTGCGTGGCAACTTTATTGCCCTGCCAACTCGAGTCAGCTTTGATGTTAAACAAGTTATTACTCGATGAATACGCATTACTCACCACTTTTTTCCCCCAACCAGTTTCTAACGCGGCTTGAGCGAGTAACAGGGATGGCTCGATACCGAGTGTTTTCGCCGCTCTTTTAGCATAAGGTGCCAAACGCTGAACAAACTCTTGCGGGTTATCAAAAGGACGGTTCGACGAGCTTGGTGTGATCACACCAGAAGCGGTTAATGCTTCTTGCTTTTGGCGAAGTGCCGCTTGTGACATTGGTCGATAGTTGACCGCTTGTGTTGAGGCTTGACGAATCGCGCTCTCTTGTTGTTTGGCCTGGTCCTTACTCGGCAAACTCTCCCCGAGCTGTTTCACTATCATATCCGCAAGGCCTAACGATCCATTCGCACTCAAATCGCTCGACATTTGTTCATCAAGCATGTTTTGGTAAACTTCTTGATTCTGGCTTTTTAATAAATCGGACTCAAAGCCTTCATTGGCCTTTCTCATCGATTTGAACAGCATCGAGGTAAAAATGGACTCAAATTGTCGTGCAGCATTTTTAAGTGCTGCATGCTGATCAGTGTCCTTGCCACTGACGGCTTGCTGTCTGAGTTTATCGAGCCCAGTAATGTCTTGAACAAACCCGATATCATTGCCATTGTTTACCATAATCATCTTGCCTTTAAATAATGATCAACTGACCTTCAATTGCACCCGCTTGCTTGAGCGCTTGTAAAATGGCCATCAAGTCCGATGGAGCGGCGCCGACTTCATTGACCGCTCGCACCAAATCGTCAAGGGTTAAGCCAGGTTGAAAGTTAAACATCTTGCCATCTTTTTCTTGCACAGAAAGATCGGAGTCTGGGGTTACAGCGGTATTGCCACCAGCAAGCCCATTGGGTTGACTCACGTTGAGATTTTCTTTTATTGCAACTGTCATGCCACCATGAGTCACTGCTGCGGGTTTCAAGCGTACATGCTGTCCGACGACTATGGTCCCGGTTCTCGAGTTGACAATGATTTTTGCCGCACCATCTGCGGGGTTAAACTCTAAATTTTCAATCGCAGATAAAAAAGCCACCCGTTGACTGAGATCTCTTGGCGCACGGACTTTCACTGACGTGGCATCCATCGCACTTGCCATTTGTGGGCCGAGGAAATTATTGATCGAATCAGCCATGCGTTGAGCAGTGGTAAAGTCTGAGTTTAATAAGTTGAAGGTAATATAATCACCACGAGAAAACGGTGTTGGGATTTCTTTTTCGACCATAGCGCCACGAGAGATAAGACCAACAGCTGGGTTGTTACCGACCAGTTTAGAGCCATCGGCTCCTTCGGCACTAAAGCCACTGACGACCATATTCCCCTGAGCAACCGCGTACACTTTACCGTCTAACCCTTTCATAAAGGTTTGTAATAACGTGCCACCGCGCAAACTTTTCGCCGAGCCGATCGAAGAAACCGTCACATCAATGCGTTGACCAGGTTTTGAAAACGCAGGCATTTCTGCCGTCACCATCACAGCGGCAATATTTTTTGAGTTAGGGCTAACACCTTGCGGCAATTGAATGCCAAAGTTTTTTAACAAAGCGGCAAAACTTTGGTCGGTAAATGGGGTTGATTCCCCGGTCCCCGGCAAACCTGATACTAAGCCATAACCGACCAATTGGTTACTGCGCACACCAGCGACTTGAGCGACATCTTTAATTCGCGCCGCTTGAACCTGAACGGAAAAAGACGCCAACATTACCACTAATACAAGCCATTTACTCATGCTAACTCCTCGTGTGACACGCTATTGTCACCTACCTGTACAAAAACCGTCTAAAACGGCCTGCGTAAAATGCTCTATTACCTAGAGTGCAATATTAAAAAATCGTGCCAAGAATCCAGGTTGCTGCATATCTTGCTGATCCCCTGTCGCGGAGTATTGAATACGTGCATTCGATACCCGGTTAGAGGCAATGGTATTATCGGCCTCAATGTCATCTGGACGTATGGTGCCGCTTAAGCGAATGTACTCATCGCCGGTGTTTAGCGTCATCCACTTCTCACCACGGATCACTAAGTTGCCATTGCTAAGGACTTGGATAACTTGCACAGTAATCGCGCCACTTAAACTGTTGCTTTGGTTTGCAGAAGCATCACCAGTGAAATTGTTTTGATTGCTCAAACCGTAAGAAAAATTATAGTCGCCAACTTTGAGCTCTTGGCCGCCAACCGAAAGCGGGTCCATACTGGCATCATTACTTTTTGACAAATCGGCATTAGCACTTTTAGAGGCGTTGGTGCTTTCATCCAAGTTAACGGTAATAATATCCCCGACACTGTGAGGCCTTTTGTCGTTGTAAAGATCTTTGGCCGTCGCTTGGCTAAACAACGAGCCAGTTTCTGCCGCATAATGCGCCTCAGGTTTCATCGGATAAATGGGAGCCCAAGCCGGATCGTCTGCCACTGCATCAGCACGTCCACGTAATGAGTCAACTAAGCCCTCATTAGATTCTGGTTGAGACTTATCACCCTCAATGGCATCAACTACCGTCGTCGGTTGTGGCGCCTCTTGTTCATCGGGCATCAAGAGGGCACTACAGCCATTGAGCAAAGTCGTTAACGCAACAAGATACAGTGCTTTCATCTTATCGTCCTCATTCCCATATCATTAAAGCTGCTGATTGACAAAGCTCATCATTTTATCGACAGCAGAGATCACTTTTGAATTCATCTCATAAACGCGTTGCGCTTCAATCATATTGACCAATTCTTCTGTCACGTTCACATTTGAGGTTTCTAACATTGATTGGCGTATTTCACCCAAGCCATCTAAACCAGGGACCCCTTCTTGAGGATCGCCACTTGCTCCTGTTGGCAAATAAAGGTTTTGACCAACCGGCTCTAACCCTCCAGGGTTAATAAAGTCTGTAATCGTGATTTGCCCCACCACGACGTTATTTTGTTGACCGCGGACGCGGACAGACACTTCGCCATCTGTGCCAACCGTAATCGAGATTGCATCTTCTGGGATGACAATTTGTGGCTCAAGAGCATAGCCAGTCCCAGAGGTAACCACAGTGCCATTAGCATCAAGGGTGAATTGGCCATTACGGCTATAACCTATATTGCCATCTGGCATTGTGACTTGAAAAAAGCCATCACCTTCAACCATAAGGTCAAGGGCATTTGACGTGGTCTGCACATTGCCATGAGTGTGTACTTTTTGCGTAGCGACTACTTTAGAGCCGGCACCGAGCATCAAACCTGTCGGCAGTTGGGTGTTTTGAGAAGACTGACCACCTGGCTGGTTAATGTTCTGATAGAAAAGGTCCTCAAACACCGCGCGGCTTTTCTTAAAGCCAATGGTCGATGCGTTAGCAAGGTTATTTGAGATCGTGGCAATATTGGTTTGTTGGGCGTCTAACCCGGTCTTACTGACCCATAGTGCTGGTTGCATACTTTAATTCCTCACCTAACTTAGCTGCTACGCAATAGAGAATCGGACGTTTTGTCCATTTCTTCGGCTGTGCTCATCATTTTGACTTGCATTTCAAATTGGCGCTGTAAATCGATCATCGCCGTCATTTCCCCAACGGCATTGACATTACTGCCTTCAATCGCGCCGGTCGTCAACGCCACCGAGGCATCGGCTTGATAGGCCTGATTGAGATCAATATGGCGAAACAAACCGTTAGAATCCTTGTAAAGTGCCTGCTCGTCTGTTGTGACTAATTTGATGCGACCGGCAATTTCCATCGCATCAGCAGGTGCACCTTGCGGTAAGACAGAAATCGTTCCATCTTTACCAATTTCAACTTTACTCAATGGAATAGGAAGGTTAATCGGCGCGTCATTATCGCCGAGAATTAAATGTCCACTGGCATTGGTTAACAAGCCATTTTGGTCGATTTGTAAATTGCCATTGCGCGTCAAACCTTCTTGGCCGCTGTTGTCGAGAACGGAGATCCATCCTCTGCCTTGAACAGTGACATCGAGATCACGACCAGTGGTAATGACACTGCCTTGACGAAAGTTATAACCTGGGCGCTCAGTCATACTAAAGACTCGCGATGGCAACCCTTCACCGTATGCCGGCATGGCTCTCGCCTGGGCTAGATCGGCTCTAAAGCCCGTGGTGCTAACGTTAGCTAGGTTATTGGCACGAGTTTGTAGGGCTTGCATATTTTGCTTTGCGCCACTCATCGCTAAGTACAGTGCTCGATCCATAGTGATCCTCCTATCTCATCTCAATAGGAGTAAAGCAATTGCCATGCCAAAATTTAAACTATTATAAAACAATGCTTTATTTTACTGGCTAACTATTTTTAAGCATGCGGCAATAAGAAGTGGCAACAATAAGGGGGGAAGTTTGTCTTTAGATGGCAAATGATGGGCAGCCATTAAGCCCTCTTCACCAAAAGAGCAGAGAGGGCGTTAAGGGGAACATCACTGCCCCCTCGGTATTTATCGGATTTGCAGGATGTTTTGTTGCAGCTGGTTGTGAACTTCAAGCGCACGTGAGTTGGCTTGGAAGTTACGCTGAGCAGAAATCAGATCAACCAACTCCTGGGTCATATCAATGTTTGATTGCTCTAACGTACCACTGTTAATGGTACCAAAAGAGCCTTTGTTTGACTCACCCCAGATCTTATCGCCAGAGTTGTTGGTCGAATTCCACTGAGTACTGCCTTTTTTGTCTAAGCCTTGTTCATTGGGAACGCGAACCAGACCAACGCGCCCTAAGGTAATGTTTTCACCATTTGAGTAAGTGCCGTAGACACTGCCTTTCTCATCAAAGTCGACCTTAGTCAAAAAGCCCGTGGTTGCGCCGTCTTCATCAAACTTAGTTAACTCAAATGGTGCGGCAAACTGCGTGGCACCACTGACATCAAGATTAAGCACTTGTTCGGTATCGCCACCATTGAGATTAATCGGGTTCGGGTTATCAGCGCCGCCCAAAGATTGAGTTAAAACCGGTTGGTTGTTGTTAATGCTGGCCAAGGTGCCATCATTGTTAAACTTCATTGTGTGTCCAACCTGACCAGCAGCATTTGATGCATCACCACCGGCAATGTTGAGGGCTTTTTCACCTTCAGCATCGGTCACTGTGTAGTAAACCTGCCAAGTGTTGGGCTGGTTTTGATCTTTGAGGTAATAAGTCGATAACTTATACGACTGTCCCATCGAATCATAAATCGTTGATGAGGTGGAACGGTTGTAAGTATCTGGGTCAGAGAAATCAAATTGTTGAGGATCTTTTGTTTCCCCATTGGCCGGCAAGTTCACGCCAACAGTAACATTCGCCGTTTGTTTGGGCTTGCCGAATTCAGAAGGAATGTGCAGAGGCTTGGGCTCATAAGACGTCACCTCTCCGGTCAAAGAATCGACATCATAGCCAAGCAAAAACTCATCGTTTGCAGTGACCATGTAGTTATCTTTATCTAAGTGAAAGGCGCCATTTCGCGTCAATTCATTTTGGTTGGGAACTAATCTGTCTTTTGCCACGGCAAAAAATCCCGTACCCGCAACTCTAAGATCCATCGGGTTATTGGTGTAAATACTCGACCCTTCATGAAATTGCTGAGCAATTTGGTTGGGCTGAACACCGCTTCCAGGTGTTGTTTTAGAATTGGTAAACAATGAATTTGAATAAACATCACCAAACTCAGCACGCGACTCTTTAAAGCCAAAAGTATTGGCGTTCGCAATGTTGTTACTCGTGGTGTTTAAGTCTAATTGAGCAGCTGATAAGCCACTAAGCGATACGTATGACATTATAGTTCTCCTAAATCTGGCAAGCGTTACGCCTTACCGACTTCCAGTACTTCCGCAAGTTTGACTGGCGAATCAAAACCAGCCAGATTGAGCATGACATTGCCGTCACCTTTACCGAGCAATACACTATTCACATTGGCATAACTCGACACAGAAAAATTGGTTGCTTTGCCGTCTAATATTCCAGAGGCTTCAACATTGTATTTGCCAGCCGGCAAGGGGTTGCCCTTGTCGTCATTGCCATCCCAAACGACTTTAGAATCACCGGCGGGTTTGGCACCAACATCAAATGTACGCACAAGTTGGCCTGCCGCATCTTTAACGCGGATAATGACGTTATCCACTGCATTGGGCAGCTTCACCATCGACGACATCGGGGCATTGTCACCTTTCATGCCACTCGCTCCCGGCACCAGTACATCGCGTCCGACCAAAGAAGACGCTTGTAGCGCTTGGTTTGAGGTCATGGAAGAGTTGAGACTGTCAAACTGAGAGTTCATTTTTCCAATGCCATCAACGGTGGCAAATGACGCCATCTGAGCAATCATTTGATCATTGCTAACCGGTTTAAACGGGTCTTGCTGTGACAACTGTTTCGTCAACAAGGACAAAAAGTCTTCTTGTTTTAAATCCTGTTTACCCGTAGTTTCATCCGGTTTTTTATCTTGTAATGCTTTGAGTTGGTCAATGTAGGACAAGCCGCTTTGACCGATGTTATTGACTCCCGCCATAACGATTTCTCCTTAATTATTGACCCATTTGCAATGTACGCAGCAACATTTGTTTGCTGGCATCTGCCACTTGGACATTAGTTTGGTAAGAACGAGAAGCCGAAATCATGTTGGCCATTTCTTCCATCACATTGACATTGGGTTTGTAAATATAACCCTCTTGATTGGCCATCGGGTGCTCTGGGTTGTATTCAGCGACCAAAGGTTTGTTACTCTCGACCACACCCATCACTTTAACCGGAACCGTATCACCGCGATCACCCAGCGCTTGATTGAGCTCAGCGCCAAATACCGCATGACGTGCACGGTAAGTCTCTTTTGCTGAACCACTGACGCTGTCTGCATTGGCAAGGTTACTTGAAGTCGTGTTTAGACGAACAGATTCAGCACTCATCGCCGAACCGGCAACATTAAATACATTAAATAAGCTCATCTAAATTACTCCCCTTTGATCGCTTTGGTTAAGCCTTTAAATTTACCACCCAGAAAATCTAGCGAGGCTTGATGTCGAATTTGATTTTGCATAAATAGATTACGCTCCATATCAAGGTCAACCGTATTACCATCTCCAGTGTCTGGCTGTGAAGGAATGCGGTAGAGTTTGTCCCCTTCAAGCGTGGTAGTGGCAGAAATATGCCGTCCATCCGTCTCTGCTAGGTGCATACTTCTACCTGATGTTGCCGCTTGTAATTCTTTAGCAAAATCTAAGCCACGTGCCTTGTACCCCGGGGTATTCGCTTGAGCGATATTGGTCGAGATGACCTCTGCATTGCGCTCGCGGACGCCGACCGTGTATTGATGGATCC
>JBFGYW010000055.1:0-17552 GCA_041587235.1 Vibrio sp. | reverse complement strand
TTAAGTTTCTGTGTCAAACACTTTTTTGAAACTTTTTTATCGAAAGAGTGAATTACTCTTTACCGTCTGACTGACCTACTGTTCAAGCTATTCGCTTTCCCGTGTCAGTGGGTGCGCATTATAGGGAGTGATGATTATGATGCAACCCTTTTTTGGCAAAAAAACAAAAAAAACGCCTGATCGGCGTTTTTTAACTCAAGATGGCTAAAATAGAAGCTAAAGGCTAGATAAAAGCGTAGGCATCAGCAAACATTCTGTCTATTTGAGCCGATTTTTGTTCAGTAAACTGACTTCTCGCCGCACCGGCCATCTCAAAACGACCAGCAATATAGATGTCCATCTTTTCCAGAGACTCAAAATCGTTATCGACCGCTTCAAGCACATTGCCAACATGACCTCGCCATTCGGCTGTCGCTTGCTCGATAACAGGCTTAAACTGAACATTTGCGTATTGAGTAGCCAAGTCCATCAGTGCTTGGTATTGATAAAGCTGCTCGATATTACGACCACCCCAGTACAAATAAATTGAGTTCGGTATTTGCTGGTCGATACAGTAATCTAAAATAGAACGCACATAACTAAAACCTGTGCCACCTGCAATCAACAAAATCCCACGATCTTCAGACGGGTTTTGAAAGCCTGCTTGACCATGTGGCGCGTCAATCGTAATCACACCATCTTGACTGTGTGCATGACGAATGCGTTCAACCACCTCGAAAGCATAACTGCTGTGCTCAGCTGCACCTATGTGAAGTTCTAACTCACCAGATGACTTTGGGCTATTGGCAATAGAGAACGGGCGCTTATCCTTATCTCCCATAACGACCATAAGGTATTGACCAGCAACAAACTCAATGTTTTCACTTGGCTCAAGCACAATGTGATAGGTATTACTGGCTAATGGTGATATCGATTTTACTTTACACTCTATTGTCATGACTTCCTTCTTAAACTCCCGTTGACGAGTTATTGCTCAATGTACTGGGCCATTTGGTGTGACCCGTTTCCCAGTACGACACTGGACTAACCTTTTAATAAGTATTGCGCTAATCCAGACTTAAATGCTGTTACTCTATGCCTAATTCATCCCACATTGCATCGACTTTTGCAACCAGCTCAGGGTCTTTTACTATTGGCCTGCCCCATTCCCTCGCGGTTTCACCTTGCCACTTGTTGGTTGCATCAAGGCCCATTTTCGATCCAAGCCCCACCACAGGAGAAGCAAAATCGAGTGAGTCTATCGGCGTGTTTTCAACCATAACGGTATCGCGCGCAGGATCCATACGGGTTGTGATTGCCCATATCACGTCATTCCAATCCCGTGCATTAACATCGTCATCGCATACAATAACAAATTTGGTGTACATAAACTGCCTTAGGAACGACCACACTCCCATCATGACTCGCTTGGCATGGCCTGGGTATTGCTTCTTCATGGTTACCACTGCCATGCGGTAAGAACACCCTTCCGGCGGTAGGTAAAAGTCGACAATCTCTGGAAATTGCTTTTGAATTATCGGTACAAAGACCTCATTTAAGGCCTCGCCCAATACAGCAGGTTCATCCGGTGGGCGCCCGGTATAGGTGCTGTGATAAATAGGCTTTTTACGCATGGTGATATGCGTGATGGTGAAAACACGATGCTGTTCCACTTCATTATAATAGCCGGTATGGTCGCCATAAGGCCCTTCTTCAGCCATTTCTTCTGGATCGATATACCCTTCTAGGACAATTTCGGCACTGGCAGGAATCTCGAGATCATTGCTGATTGACTTCACCACTTCCGTTTTACTGCCTCTCAGTAAACCGGCAAACGCATACTCCGATAAGCTATCTGGGACTGGAGTGACGGCGCCAAGTATGGTGGCAGGATCCGCGCCAAACGCCACTGAAACAGGGAAAGGTTGCCCCGGATGTGTATTCACCCAGTCTTGCAGATCAAGCGCACCACCTCGATGCGCTAACCAGCGCATGATAACTTTGTTTTTAGATAACTTTTGCTGACGATAAATACCTAGATTCTGCCGTTTTTTGTTCGGGCCTTTGGTCACCGTAAGCCCCCAAGTGAGCAAAGGCGCAACATCACCAGGCCAACAGCTCATCACGGGGATTTTATCTAAATCGACATCATCGCCACTCCAGACGATCTCTTGGCAAGGGGCTCGACGCAACTTTTTTACCGGCATGTTTAACACTTTTTTAAACACGGGGAGTTTGTCTACTGCATCTTTAAAGCCCTGAGGAGGCTCTGGCTCTTTTAAATACGCGAGCAACTTACCGACATCTCGCAGTGCCGATACATTCTCTTGCCCCATACCGATCGCAACGCGCTCAGGTGTACCAAACAAATTGGTCAACACCGGCATATCATAACCGACAGGGTTTTCGAATAATAACGCTGGGCCACCGGCTCTCAAGGTTCTGTCACTGATCTCGGTCATTTCATAATGGGGATCGACAGGGTGTGAAATACGCTTGAGAAGGCCTTTTTCTTCTAACTGCTCGATAAAATCACGTAAGTTTTTAAAACTCATAGCTCTGCATATCTAGATTGACGTACCGGCAGTATAACAAAACAAAATATCGGTGCTGTTGTTTTTCTGATCAAATCAGCGTAGAAAAGCCTTCTCAAACGCTCGCTTTTACTTCTGCGCGTTGGGTTACCCATGTGATTGACTATGGTTAGAATGTCCTTATTTTACGGGGTGGTTCAAGGTGACGGAAAAAGCCAAAAACTGGGTGACTTCATGACGGTTAAAGTTATTGTCAGAAACGAGGATCAGTGAAGGTTTGCCATTACTCAAACGCGGCCCCCAGGCAATCCCTTCAATGTTGTCGAGTTGCGGTAAGTCTAGGTTATTTACGTTGAGCAACAAGGTTTTCTTCATGACCTTTACATCAGACTGCTGGGCAATGCTGTCTTGTGCGTTGACATCCGTTGCCCCATCAAGACTCACTTGATACAAGCGAATGTAGTTGTGGTATGCCCCTGACTGGTTTTGAATACCCGCTCGTTCAACAAACAAAAGATGAGTATCGTCAATGGCAAGAATTTCCGATACGCCATTATCCGCATTTTTGCCCTGACCCGGTTGTGCAGGCCAAGCATCAATGGGGTAAAGGTATTGGCCTGCAATATGTCCTTGTCGGTCGTACTTCACCAGTCGTGAATAGCCACCGTGCTGGCCATTAGGCACGGGGCCATCTTGCATCACAGGGGCTTCCATCGCGGCAAAATAAAAATGCGCACTCGGCGTAAAGCTGCTGCCTTCAAAAACCAGGTTATTATAGTAACCGTGATTAGGAGATGGCTGAATTTGAGGGGCTATCTTCAGCGAATCTGACCACAGTCCGGATGGGTAATGTCCATCGCGAATAAAAGGCACCAACCCCAAAGCACGATCCCCCTCACTGGTATAACGAAGCGTATTCGCTTGCCATGGGTTAAAACGTACCGACTCAAAATCGGCAATATCCCCTTGCTGTTTAAAGGTATTTTCAGTGGGGTATTCACTGCCATCTGGCTGATACAAGGTAATCATATCAGAGACTTGAAAGTCACCAACACGCGAATCCGTCAGCAATAACTGCCCTAAATAAGCACGTGCAGGGCCGTGTTCTCCTCGATCATCGCTGATCGCAACCCACTGCTTGGTTACAGGGTTGTAATCGATACCGGACAAGCCACCAATGGTCACTCCCTCAAACTCGGCGTGATTATCGATGCGACTTTCACCGATAAATGCCAACGACGCGATGGGTAATTGTGGCTTACCGACACCAGCGCCAGCATTCTGCCCATAAGACAAGGTCGGCACACTGCTCAGCACCAGACACAAAGAGAAAATACCGACTTTCATCACCTAGACTCCTTTCTTAAAAGAAGTCTTTTTTATCACACAAGCCGTCGACAAAAAACAAAAATATTCTTTATATTCATTACCTTAAAGAAAATACCAGTAATAATAAGCCAAGACTATCAATCGCGATGTTCACCATTCGACATCATTAATACAAAGCGCCTTCAATCGCGGCCCTGTCCACCTGCTTATTATTGCTCATTATCTCCTTTAACCAATCAACGTGACCTTGTTGAGCTAATGCGCGAGCGACGGTCTGTGCATCCGTGCGATCAGTCATTTTTTCAACGAGAAATTGGCGTACTTGAGGAGTAAGCGGTTGGGTTTTTGCCAGTAAGTCTAAAGCCAGCGGTTTCAGGGACGGGTTACTGACGGCTTGCATCAACTGCTGCTGTGCAAAGGCGGTCTTCGTTTGAGCTAAGGTTTTTAATGCCATGCGACCAAATTGATCCGCTCGCATCTTCCACAATAGATCGTATACCTTGCTATCACCACTAAGTTGGGCCAAGCGCATCACCAGCTCCGAACTCGGTAACCAACGGGTCACTCCCATCGACGTCAATTGTTGCGCCAAAAAGCGTATCGCCTCTGGGGATAACAGCGCTAAGTGTTCCAACAGTAAATGGCGGCGAGACAAGTAATCAGGATGTCTTGGGCTCAACCAGTCTTCTAAGTCGAGCTCTCCTCTTTCGGCGGCCAAAATAAAGGACAAACCTTGCTGATTTTTTTTCCATTGCTGCAGTAAGCGATTCGCCACGGCTGGGTAATCAAAAGCCGGCACCGTGTATTCATAGCCATTGCCTTGATATCGAAATTGGTAAGTGGGAGAACGACGAGATTGCTCTTCGATAAAAGCCATCATTTGACCATCAAAGAGCCATTGTTTTTTTTCGATTGCTTGCAGCAATTTGAATCGCACGACCTCTTGTTGAGGCAGAGCAATTCTCTGTAGTGAAAAACGCAAAACGTCTAAGCGATCTTTACTAAAGTCACCCAGTAATAATGTCGTTTTTTGGTTGACCTGATCATCTTTCAGCCACCGGTCGATTTCTGCCTGAGACAATGACTTGGCAAACAGACCTTGAGAAAAACACGCGGTGACCAACAGAAGCAGGTATGCATACCATCCTTGTTGCATTTTTGCTCCTCCATGTCGCTTTGTCATTGTGAGCGCAAACGAGAAAAATGCAAACAAAAACGCCGTGCATTGCACGGCGCTTAACAGATTTTTTGTGTTTATTGACGTCGCATGGCGTCAAAGAACTCATCGTTGGTTTTGGTCATGGCTAATTTGTCAATCAAAAACTCCATGGCATCGATTTCGCCCATCGGGTGCACAATCTTACGCAAGATCCACATTTTTTGTAGTTCATCGGTCTTGGTTAGCAGCTCTTCACGACGAGTACCAGAGCGGTTAAAGTCGATAGCAGGGAAAACGCGTTTTTCCGCAATTTTACGATTGAGGTGCAACTCCATGTTACCTGTGCCTTTAAACTCTTCGTAGATGACTTCATCCATCTTAGAGCCCGTGTCGACGAGCGCAGTCGCGATGATGGTCAAACTGCCGCCTTCTTCGACGTTTCGCGCAGCACCAAAGAAGCGCTTAGGACGGTGTAACGCGTTGGCATCGACACCACCCGTTAACACTTTACCAGACGAAGGAATAACCGTGTTGTAAGCACGAGCCAAACGAGTGATAGAATCAAGCAAAATAACCACATCTTTTTTGTGCTCGACCAGGCGCTTGGCTTTTTCAATCACCATTTCTGCTACTTGAACGTGACGCGAAGCCGGCTCATCAAAGGTAGAAGCGATCACCTCTCCTTTGACCAAACGTTGCATCTCGGTCACTTCTTCAGGACGCTCATCGATCAGCAATACCATCAACTCACACTCTGGGTGGTTGTAAGCAATACTTTGCGCGATATTTTGCAACAACATCGTTTTACCGGCTTTTGGCGGTGCAACAATCAAACCACGCTGACCTTTACCGATTGGCGATGCCAAATCTAAAACACGTGCGGTAATGTCTTCTGTCGAGCCATTACCTCTTTCCATCACCATGCGCTCATTGGCGTGTAAAGGCGTCAAGTTTTCAAACAAGATTTTATTACGCGCGTTGTCAGGTCTGTCGTGGTTAACGGTGTTGACTTTCAATAGCGCAAAATAACGCTCGCCGTCTTTTGGTGGGCGAATCTTGCCGGCAATCGAGTCACCCGTACGCAAGTTAAAACGACGAATCTGGCTTGGCGATACATAAATATCGTCCGGACCAGCCAAATAAGAACTGTCTGCACTGCGTAAGAAACCAAAGCCGTCTTGTAAGATTTCAAGAACCCCATCGCCGAAGATGTCTTCACCGCTTTTCGCATGGGCTTTTAAAATTGAGAAGATGATATCTTGCTTTCTAAGGCGCGCTAGGTTTTCAAGGCCTAGACTTTCGCCCAATTTAACAAGCTCAGACACGGGTCTGTTCTTCAGTTCTGTCAGGTTCATGGTGGTGGATTCTTGTTTAGTCAAAATAAGGTCTGTTTTTTTAGTGTTAAGATAAATTCGGTCGCAGGGGTGACCAAGAAGAGATTACTGTTCAATTAACGTGCGATAAGTTAGCACTAAATATAATGATAGTCTAGCTCAAGTAAAACAAAACCGCGCAAATTCATATTTACACGGTTTTGTCACACAGCCATCGACTTAAATGTTTGCGTCAAGAAACTCTTTTAATTGAGTTTTTGATAATGCGCCAACTTTCGTTGCTGCGACACTGCCATTTTTAAACAAAAGCAGGGTTGGAATACCACGAATACCAAACTTGGCTGGCGTATCTGCGTTTTGGTCAATGTTTAGCTTGCCGATAGTGAGTTTACCTTCGTACTCTTGCGCGATTTCATCTAAAATCGGGGCAATCATTTTACATGGTCCACACCACTCCGCCCAGAAATCCACGAGAACAGGGCTTGCAGCATTGATAACATCATTATCAAAACCATCATCAGTTAGCTGCACAATATTATCACTCATCTTCCACTCCAATGTGTCTTTTCTGAAACTGATCAGACATCAATCAGTAATTAGATGCCCTATTGGAATGGATTTACTTCCGTATTGCAAGCTTTAGCTGATATTCTATAGCTATGAAAAAGACACATATCACAGAGCAAAAATTCGCCGACTTGGATTTACACCCCCAAGTTATTGAAGGATTGGAGAAAAAAGGATTTATCCATTGTACTCCTATTCAAGCAAAGGCGCTGCCGGTACTGCTCTCCGGCCACGACATCGCAGGCCAGGCCCAAACAGGGACAGGTAAAACGCTCGCGTTTCTTACTGCGACTTTCCATCACCTATTGACAACGCCGGCTCCAGAGGGGCGCACGCCGACTCAGCCACGTGCAATCATCATGGCACCAACCCGTGAATTAGCCATTCAAATTTTCAACGATTCAAAACCGTTAATTGAAAGCACTGGCTTAAAAGCGGCTTTGGCTTACGGCGGCGAAAGCTATGACAAGCAACAAGCCAAGCTCAATGAAGGCGTCGACATTCTCATTGGCACCACGGGTCGTATCATCGACTTTATCAAACAACGAGTGATTAACCTCAACGCCATTCAAGCCGTGGTGCTCGATGAAGCCGATCGCATGTTTGACCTTGGGTTTATCAAAGACATCCGCTTCTTGTTCCGTCGTATGCCCGAATCGCAATCTCGCTTAAATATGCTGTTTTCTGCCACCTTGTCATACCGAGTACAAGAGTTGGCGTTTGAACACATGACCGAGCCACAACACGTCGAAGTCGAGCCGACACAAAAAACCGGTCACCGCATTCAAGAAGAGCTCTTCTACCCATCAAACAGCGATAAAATGGCGCTACTGCAAACCTTGATCGAAGAAGAGTGGCCTGATCGCGCGATTATTTTTGCCAACACCAAGCACAAATGCGAAAAAGTATGGGGACACCTCGACGCGGATAACCATCGTGTGGGCCTATTAACTGGGGATGTCCCTCAGAAGAAACGCGAAAAAATTCTCGAGCAATTTACTCAAGGCCAAATCGACATCCTAGTCGCGACCGATGTCGCCGCTCGTGGTCTGCATATCCCGCAAGTCACCCACGTGTTTAACTACGACCTTCCTGACGATTGTGAAGATTACGTTCACCGCATTGGCCGTACGGGTCGTGCTGGCGAAAGCGGACACTCAATCAGCTTTGCTTGTGAAGAATACGCAATTAACTTACCGGCGATTGAAGAGTACATCGAACACTCGATCCCTGTCTCCGATTACAACTCAGAGGCACTGTTGACCGACTTGCCAGAGCCTACGCGCTTGCGCAGTAAGCCTCAGCAGCGTCGTACCAATACCGGTGGTTCGCGTGGCAATAGTTCACGCAGCAATGGCTCTCGTAATAACCGCAAACCTCAACGCAACCGTCAAAGGACTCACAACAAGGGCAAAGAGTAATTATGAATCAAGCGGTTTCTTCTCCCATGTATGCCGCCATTGACTTGGGCTCGAACAGTTTCCACATGCTGATCGTGCGCCACGTTCAAGGCAGTGTGCAAACCATGGCCAAAATAAAACGCAAAGTTCGCCTCGCTGCTGGCCTTGATGAAGAAAACAATCTCAGCCTCGAAGCCATGCAAAGAGGTTGGGATTGCCTGAGTTTATTTGCCGAACGTTTGCAAGACATACCCAAGGGTAATATTCGCATTGTCGGTACTGCGACATTGAGAACCGCAAACAACGTGCACGTTTTTCTTGAAAAGGCCAATCAAATTTTGGGCCACGACATAGAAGTCATTCACGGTGAAGAGGAAGCAGCGACGATTTATACCGGTGTTGCCCATACTTCTGGAGGCACTGGACGGCGTTTGGTGATCGATATTGGCGGTGCCAGTACCGAACTCATCATTGGTCAAGGCTTTGAGTCAACGGCGCTCACCAGTTTGAAGATGGGCTGTGTCACTTGGCTCGAGCATTACTTCAAAGACAGGCAGCTCAATCAAGTCAACTTTGACAATGCCATCGAGGGTGCGAAACAAGTCTTGCGCCCAATCCTCGCATCGTACCAACAACTCGGTTGGGAACACTGTGTCGGTGCCAGTGGCACGGTACAAGCGCTGCAGGAAATCATGCTGGCACAAGGGATGGACGAAGTGATTACCCTCGCTAAGCTCAAGCGTTTGCAAAAGCAAGCCATGCTGGCTGATCACCTTGAAGAGCTTGAAATTGAAGGGCTCACTCTCGAGCGCGCGTTGGTGTTTCCAAGTGGCTTATCCATTCTAATCGCGGTATTTGAGCTCTTTGATATCGACGCTATGACGTTGGCTGGCGGGGCATTGCGTGAAGGGCTTATCTATAAAATGATCGACGAGTTACAACACGAAGACATTCGCCAGCGCACCATTCAAAGCCTGCAAGCGCGCTATCAAATTGACCGTCAATACGGTGAGCAAGTCGCCAAACTCGCAAAGTCGTTGCTCCAAGATGTCAACGACAGCGAATGGCTCACCGAGCCCCAAGCGGAAATGTTGCTCGATTCGGTGGCAAAATTGCATGAAATCGGCTTGTCGATCGATTACAAACAAGGTGGTAAACACGGTGCTTACTTACTTCAGCACCTCGACCTCCCTGGTTTTACTCGCGCCCAAAAGTTTTTGTTGGGCGAAATCGTTCGTCGTTACCGCGAGCAATTGAGCTCTTTGCCCGAGCAACACGCTTTGTCGGGCAACAGTGCCAAACGCTTATTGCGTCTACTGCGCTTAGCAGTACTGCTCAGTCATCGCCGCGCGCCAGACTTAGAGCCGCAAGTCACTTTGCAAGCCAAGCAAGATCACCTGACATTAAGCATTGCGCAGCACTGGCTTGATGCCAACCCGCTTTCTGCTGTTGAACTTGAAGTGGAAGCGAACCGCCAAACTGACTTAGGCTGGCCCTTGACGATAAAGAGCCAATAATCTCCACCTAAAAAAAACCAAGCACTGAGCCAGTGCTTGGTTTTTTATTTTCTCTTGTCACTCCCTCAAAACAGCGACCGAGACAGCAAGGCCAAACTAGGCCACTTGTGGGCGCACGGCCTCTTTCACACTAGTGAGCTTCTTGACTAAGAAATTGAGCAATACGCCATACAGTGGCACAAATAACCCCAAGCTGATGATCAATTTGAAGCTGTAATCAACCAGCGCAATTTCTGTCCAGTGTTCTGCCATAAATGGGTCTGGACTCTGGTAAAAAGCGATGGCAAAAAAAGCTAATGTGTCTAACGCATTGCCGAACAAGGTCGATGCTGTCGGTGCAATCCACCACTGACGCAATTGTCTCAAACGATTAAAAACATTGATATCCAGTATTTGGCCCAATAAATAGGCCATAAAGCTGGCTAACGCAATTCTCGCAACAAAGGTATTCCACTCATTAAGAGCGCCCAACCCAGCGTAACTGCCGTTCATAAACACAACCGAGACCAAATAAGACACCACCAGCGCGGGGATCATGACCCAAAAAATGATTCGGCGCGCCAAAGACGAACCAAAGATTCTCACGGTCAAATCGGTCGCCAAGAAAATAAACGGAAACGTGAACGCGCCCCATGTGGTATGAAAACCAAACACGGTAAAGGGAATTTGCACTAAGTAGTTACTTGAAGCAATAACAAGGAGGTGAAACAGAGTTAGGTAGCCTAAGGCTTTGCGCTGCTGCGCAGGAGTAAACGTCGACATATTGTGACCTTTTTGGTTTGGTTTGGGGGTGAGGGAACCCAAATTTACGAGTAAGTAGCACAGGTTTTGTGCCTAGTATTCCGCCCTTAAGCTTTACAGCCTAAGCGCTAACAACAACTTCTATCATCACTGCACAATGAGTGAGGTGGGCGATTATACAAAAAAACCGACCCAGCGCAATGCTTGATTTTTGAGCAATCGATTACGTGGCCGCAGCGAATGATGAGCGCGTTAACGAAAAACCACGCGCAAACAGCGTGGCTAAATACGCCATAACATCTTGCCCTTGCTGTGGGTCGATCAGTTCAAGCCATACCGTTTCACTATAGAGCTCAGCCTTGAGCAATAAACGGCAGTCTTCAAAGTCAATCAACCAACTGTGTAGGTCACCATCGAGCTGAGCTTCAATCAGCGTTGCGGGCAATTGCTCAAGCAAGGCTTCCCCCCATAGTGGAAAGGTATCAAAATCGAACTCAGACAGTGATAGCACCAAAGTGTTTGGAGGTTGCTGATGGTCGTCTAAACCAAAATGCATTGTGTCCACAGTGTACTCTACTCCTCACTCATCATAAATCAGATTAAGACGTCAAATGCGCCTGAATTAAATCGAGGAAAGGATCGGCGTACTTCTCTAATTTTCTTTGTCCAACCCCACTTACCGCCAGCATTTCACCATAGGAGGTCGGCAACACTTCAGCCATATCAATCAAGGTGGCATCGTTAAACACCACGTATGGCGGTAACCCCTCTTCATCGGCGATCGATTTGCGCAGTTTACGCAACTTGGCAAACAGCTTTTTGTCGTAATTTTTACTCGACAGTTTATCGGCTTTGGCTGAGCGAGCAACCACATTTAACCTCGGTACGGCTAAATCTACCTGGGCTTCACCACGCAAGATAGGCCGCGCTTCTTCGGTCAACTGCAGGGTCGAGTTACGCGTGATATTTTGCTGCAGTAACCCTTTGTGGATCAGTTGGCGAAAGATACTAACCCAATAGTCATGGCTGTAGTCTTTGCCAAGACCATAGGTGGATATTTTATCGTGACCGTTTTCTCGTACGCGGATGTTTTGCATCCCTCGCAAGACTTCAACCACATAGCCAATACCAAAGCTTTGATTGACGCGATACACGCAAGAGAGCGCTTTTCTCACCTGTTCGGTGGCATCAAAGTGTTTGGGCGGATCAAGGCAAATATCGCAATTGCCACACGGCTCATGACGGTATTCGCCAAAGTAGTTTAACAAGACTTGTCGTCGGCAAGTTTGCGCTTCGGCAAAGGCACTCATGGCATTGAGCTTATGGCTTTCGACTTGCTTTTGTGGCCCGTCTTCTTTTTCGTCAAGGATACGCCTTAGCCAGCTCATATCCGCAGGGTCGTACAGCATCATGGCTTCAGCCGGCAAGCCATCTCGACCAGCGCGACCGGTTTCTTGATAATAAGATTCAATGTTGCGCGGAATGTCAAAGTGGATGACAAAACGGACATTGGGCTTATTGATCCCCATACCAAAGGCCACGGTGGCAACCACAATTTGAATATCGTCCTTTTGAAACGCTTCTTGAACGTATTCGCGCTCATCGGTCTCCATCCCCGCGTGATACCCCGCGGCTCGGATATGGTTTTGACACAGTTTTTCGGTCAGCATTTCAACTTTTTTGCGACTACCACAATAAATGATGCCACTTTGCCCCGTTTGAGAAGACAAAAAACGGATCACTTGCGCAACCGGCTTGTGCTTTTCAACCAGGTTATAGTGAATATTGGGGCGATCAAAGCTGCCTAGGTGCACATGGGGGTGAGACAGTTGTAAGCGATGCAGAATATCCTGGCGAGTGGCTTCATCGGCGGTCGCCGTTAACGCCATAAACGGGACGTGAGGAAAATGCTCTTTAAGCAGACCGAGCTGTGCGTACTCTCGGCGAAAATCGTGCCCCCACTGTGAAATACAATGCGCCTCATCAACCGCGACCATGGCGAGCGGCCAGTGCGCTAAACGCGACAAAAAATCTTGGCCAAGTACACGCTCCGGCGAAACATACAACAAGGACAACTGCCCAGACTCCGCCTTTTGAAACACATCGACTAGCGACTCTCGACTCATGGTTGAGTTAACACACTCCGCCACCACACCATTGGCTTTGAGTTGATCGACTTGGTCTTTCATCAGTGAAATCAGTGGAGAGATCACCAAGGTCAGGCCATTTTTAATCAGCGCGGGGATTTGGTAACACAGCGACTTTCCGCCCCCGGTTGGCATAATCACCAAGCTGTCTTGATTGTCTAAAGCGGCCTCAATGACTTGCTGCTGTCCAGGGCGAAACGAAGCGTAACCAAACACCTGCTGTAAAACGCTTTGTGGTTCTACGCCTTGGTCATCAATCATCGCGTCGGAAAATGCAGAGGTCATATGGTATCTCTATGTTCTGGATCCGAGTTTGTCGGGATCCGAGTTCGTTGTCACTGGGTTGCGGCGCTACATTGTAGAGGGGAATGGCGGCGAATAAAACCGCAAATTATTAGGTAAATTACAATTCGAGTTTTATACTAGTTCATTTGCACATCCACACTGGAGTTGATGGTTTTAATGAATCCACCAAGTGAAAATAATACCCGTATCGGTATCACTCTTGCGCTTTGCGCCTATTTTATTTGGGGAATTGCTCCCATTTACTTTAAATTCTTGGTTGGCGTTTCCCCATTTTCCGTGTTAAGCCACCGAGTGCTGTGGTCCTTTTTTTTTCTCGCCCTGATTATCCACCTCAAACGGCAATGGCCACAAACTCGCCAAGCATTAGCCCAGCGCCCTACTAGATATCGGCTCCTGATCACTTCAGTACTTATCGCTTCTAATTGGTTGATTTTTATCTGGGCTGTCAACGCCAATCACATGCTCGACGCCAGTTTAGGCTATTTCATCAATCCGCTGCTGAGCGTGGTTCTCGGTTTGCTTTTCCTACAAGAGCGCTTAAGACCGAGGCAGTGGTTTGCCGTTTTTCTCGCCACTATTGGCGTCTTGATCCAATTATTGCTGTTTGGTTCGATTCCCTGGGTCGCGATCGCCTTGGCCTGTACCTTTGGCTTTTATGGCCTGATGAGAAAAAAATTAGCGATTAACGCCCAAATTGGTTTGTTTATTGAAACCCTACTTTTGATGCCAGTGGCCCTTATTTTCTTATTGTTCTTCGCGCCTAACTCAGTTTTACAATGGACGGATAGCACGATGATCACTTGGCTATTTTTGCTGTCTGCTGGCGTGATAACGACAATACCACTCTTGTGTTTTAACGGCGCAGCCACTCACTTACCACTCTCTACCTTGGGATTTTTTCAATATGTCGGGCCAACACTGATGTTTATTTTGGCCACGGTGGTGTATGGCGAGCCCCTGACCGATGGCAAACTGATTACCTTTGCGTTTATTTGGGCAGCCTTAGCCATTTTTTGTCTGGACGCTTGGTATAACCATAGAAAAAAGCGCCTTATCACCCCCAAAGCTGTCGACTAATCCCATTTAACATTCTGATTTAACGGAGACTTATGACTACTCTTGCTTCATCCCTACTCACTTTGTGCCTCGTACACATCATCGGCTTAATGAGTCCAGGGCCTGATTTTGCATTGGTCACCCAATACACCGCGCGCTATGGCCGCATGACCGGGATCATTATCGCCGCAGGGCTTGCGGTTGGTATTGGTGTGCATACCTTGCTCAGCCTATTCGGTATCAGCTTGTTTATCCAACACAGTCCACAACTCTTTTCCCTTGTACAGTTACTCGGTGGCAGTTACTTGCTGTGGTTGGCCTACAAAAGCTTAAGTGGCTTAATCAAAAGCAAGACTGCGATTAAAAGCCAATCCCCCTCACCCAGTCCTTGTGAGCCAGAGGCAAATGACCTCACCCCCGAGACCAATACTCTGCCCTTATACAAAGCCTTTTTTACTGGCATCATGACCAACTTATTCAACCCTAAGGCCTTAGTCTTTTTCGTCAGCTTATTTACATCCTTACTCCCTGGTCACATGAGCTTAGCCTTAAAAGGGGTTATTTGGTTACTCATGATCAGCTTGGCGTTTTTGTGGTTTGGCTTAGTGGCTTTTTCATTGTCTTTCGCCAAAATGGAGCGACAGTTAAAAAAATATTCCCCGGTTATCGATGCCGTCTGCGGAGTATTATTTTTGTTCGTAGCGAGCACAATCTTGTTGCAACTTTTTCTAAGCCACTCAATTTAAAGTCTATTCCTAAAGCCAAATATGCATTAAATGTGATATAAGTACCTCTTCACCTATAGGAGGTACTATCATGCAATGGAAACGCAAACTACTCGCAACTCTTACCTTATCTGCCCTTGCCGCGCACAGCGTCGCTGAGCAAGTTACCGACCAAGTCGCCCCTGAAGATGCAACCGGTGTCATCGACAAACAACTCGTTAAAAGCAAACACTGGATGGTCACTGCGGCTAACCCGCATGCAAGTAATGCCGGAGCACGAGTACTGGCTCAAGGCGGTAATGCGATTGACGCAATGATTGCCGTGCAATTAACCCTTGGCCTTGTCGAGCCGCAATCCTCAGGTATCGGTGGCGGCGCCTTTATGATGTATTGGGACGCCAAAAAGAACAAATTGGTCAGTTACGATGCTCGCGAAACTGCCCCGATGGCAGTGACGCCCCAGTTGTTTCTCGACGACAAAGGGCAACCGCTGCAATTTTACGATGCCGTGGTCGGCGGCCGTTCAGTGGGCACGCCGGGTACCGTCAAACTCATGTGGGACATGCACCAGCAGTACGGCAAACTCGCTTGGAACAAAATCATTGAACCCGTCGCAGAGTTGGCAGAGCAAGGCTTTATCATCAGTCCCCGCTTAGCGTCTTTGATTGCTGGCGACGTTGAAAAACTCAAACGCTTTCCGGCGACTGCCGCCTACTTGTTGAACCCAGATGGCAGTCCCAAAAAAGCCGGTACTTTGTTGAAAAACCCCGGATATGCCGCGACATTACGACGCATTGTCGATCAAGGCGCTGATGGATTTTACCGAGGAAAAACCGCTCAAGACATTGTGAATACGGTCAAAAATGCCAAGGGTAACCCTGGCGTATTAGGGCTCAACGATTTGGCTCAGTATCAAGTAAAACAGCGCGATCCCGTTTGTGTGGATTACCACGGCAAACAAGTTTGTGGCATGGGCTTGCCAAGCTCAGGTGGACTTACCATAGGTCAGATTCTCTCTTTCACCTCTCATTTTGACCTCAAACAATGGGGCCCGAACGACCCTCGTTCCTGGCAAGTTCTAGCAGATGCATCTCGCCTCGCTTTCGCCGATCGCGGTTTGTATATGGCCGATACTGACTTTGTACCTGTGCCTGTCGCCGGTTTAATTGATCGCGATTACGTCGCTGAGCGCGCAGCATTAATTCAACCGGGCAAAGCGCTGACTCAAGTAGCTGCGGGCAACCCTCCTTGGGCTCACGCATTAAACTATCAACCCGATGAGGCGATTGAACTGCCGTGTACCAGTCACTTTAATATTGTCGACAGTGATGGCAATGTCATTTCGATGACGACTTCTATCGAAAACGTATTCGGCTCACGCCTGTTCGTCGATGGCTTCTTCTTAAATAATGAACTCACCGACTTCTCTTTCCGCACTCAAGTCGATGGTCAACCAATTGCCAACAGAGTCGAACCAGGTAAGCGACCACGCTCTTCGATGTCGCCAACCATTGTACTTGAAGACAACAAACCCTACCTGGCGATTGGTTCCCCTGGCGGCAGTCGGATTATCGGCTATGTCGCTCAATCGCTGATTGCTCATCTCGATTGGGGTATGGACATTCAACAAGCGGTGAGCATGCCTCACGTACTCAACCGCTTCGGCACCGTTGACCTCGAAGCGGGCACCAGCGCGACGCAATGGCAGGTACCAATGGAAAAAATGGGCTTTGATGTTTCGATACGAGATCTCAATTCTGGTCTGCACGCCATTCGCTTGACGGACAATGGTCTGGAAGGAGCGGCCGATCCTCGCCGTGAGGGAACCGCCGTCGGTCAGTAATATAGCGACTTACCTCACCCCTTTGTAAGAGATCTCTTACATAGGGGTGAGTTTTCTACTTATTTAGTAGTAAGTACATATTTTTTTTTTACATAAACCACTGATTTAAAAGCTATTGTTATTTTTGTTTTTAATCTATCGTCATTTATTTGAAGTTGATCGATTGTTTAAATTATCCGGTCGGGTAATATCTATCTCGTCAAACGGAGACTGACATGGAATGGTTTCAGGATGAAACAGGTTGTTAAGGATTAACAATCACCATGGACGAAAGGAACAAGAATGGATGCTTATCATTACTAGGATGGTAATGATTATGGATAGCTTGGACCCCTCTGGAGAGGCAGGATTAGCATTAGGATGATGCAAAGGACACCACTAAAGGAACAGTGATGTTGCCCAGTTAGGATAACTGGTTACACGGAAAGTTAGGACACCGCTAGGATGGCGACGTACGGACTACGCTGAAGGACTCAGCACACTATCACGGAATGATGCATGGAGCACCTTTTGTAGCTGGATTGCTGCGAGTAAGATCATAAACCCCGACTGGCTTAGCCATCGGGGTTTTTCTTTATCTGGCTACCAATGACTTGCATCACTCAATCGGTGTAAACGCTCCAACTCATCAATAATGACTCACCCTGGTGGGTTAAAAACTCGATAACGTTGCTAAGAAAATCACTTGTACGACGACGATGCCTTTATGGATAAGAAAAAAGCTTGCCTTGTTGTCAAGCTTGATCCCAGTACTATCATGACCCTCTATGTAATACCAACCTAATGAAACAGCGATTGGTATTAGATTTTTTCCAACTTGGCATACGCAGTGACCAACCACTTGATCCCTTCACCATTAAAGGCCACTTGTACTCGGCTCTGTGGACCACTGCCTTCAAAGTTAATAATGGTCCC
>JBFGYW010000054.1:0-18059 GCA_041587235.1 Vibrio sp. | reverse complement strand
GTATCTTTAAAGTGGATGTGGTCTATTCCGGTGAAGACGTTCTTGAATACTGTGAAAAATTTACCCCGGACTTAATCATTCTCGATATCTTAATGGACGGCCAAAATGGTATGGAGACTTGTCAACATCTCAAAAAAGACCCGAGTTTACGCCATATTCCGGTCATCTTTGTGTCTTCACTTAACAGCGGTTTTGATGAAATTCGTTGCTGGGATGTCGGCTGTGTCGACTTTATCAGTAAGCCAATCAATGCCCCAACTCTGATTAATCGCGTCCGAACCCATGTTGACCACAAACTTAAAACCGACGAACTGACGCGCTTAACCTGTGTCGACAACCTCACTAAGTGCTACAACCGCCACTACCTGTCCGATTTAATGCCGCGACTGATCCGTCAAGCAAGACGGGATAAACAACCATTGAGCATTGCCATGATCGATATCGATTGGTTTAAACACTATAACGATACCTATGGTCATTTGAAAGGCGACCAATGCCTTACTCGTATTGCCGAACTACTTAAAGACAGCCTCTATCGGCCCACCGATAACTTAATCCGCTTTGGCGGTGAAGAGTTTCTTGCCCTTTTACCGAACACCTCTTTGGTCAGTGCAGAAATTATTTGTCAAAGAATGCTAGAACGGGTTCAAGCTGCCGATATCAACCACCAAAACTCACCTTTAAAACACATAACTCTGAGTATTGGTGCGTGTACCATTACGCCAGAAAGCGACATTAAGATGGAATCGCTCATCCAATTAGCGGATGAAAGGTTGTATCAAGCCAAACAAGCGGGGCGAAATCAGCTCTCGCTGCTTGAATGTCGCTCCTCGATAAGGTGTTAAGGGGTATTATTATGAGGAACAATACCGCACTGGCATCACAGACCAAAGCGAAACCAACCCCTGTCGGCTCTTATTTGTTTGCCCTATTGTTGCTCCTCACCATTGCAGCGGTTTTCATTAGTGAGAAAAACATCCATCGCGACGTTATGAATCAGGTAGAAAAAGATCTCAGCAACAGCATCAATGTCGCCACTCAAGTCTTCACCGGCCAGATCAACAGCTACCAACAAATGGCTCGCCTTATCCTAGACACGCCGCCGATTAAAGGATTGATCGACACGCAAGGGGGTCATGATTCTGCGCACTACACCGGTAGCCATCAGTACTGGAAAGACAATATGGAAGCCATTTTTACCGCTTTTATGATGCGCAACTCCAGTATCGATCAATTGAGAATCATCACCAGCCAAGACGACATCGGCCGAGAAGTGGTTAGAGTTGAGCGCCAATCTGGCACACTGAGTGTCGTCGCTGATGAGCGGTTACAAAACAAAGCCGACACCAGCTACTTTAAAACCATCAACCAGCTTAACCCCGGAGAGGTTTACCTTTCCGATATTGAGCTCAATCGCGAGTTTGGCCGTATTCAGATCCCTTTTAATCCCACCATTCGCGTGGGAATGCCGATTATTGATCCACAAACCAATCAAAGATTTGGGCTTTTGATCATTAACATCAATGCCAAAGACCTCATCCAACAAACACTCGAAACATACCCACCCAATGTAGGCTTTTTTATCACTAACCAGCGCAATCAGGTGATTTACCACCCCAACGATCAATACAAATACCAAAATGACTTACGGCCAGACCAAAACATCGGTTCGATTTACCAAGCACTCAATGCGACCTCCAGCCAAGGCATGCAGCTGTACATTGATACCAATCATCAGCACATTTATAAAACCGTGCAAAACATCACCTTCAATTATCCCGGCACCGAGCACCAGCGTACTTTTTATCTGCATAGCTTTGTTGGTGACAATGTTATCAATGCTTTAACCAATGAACGACGGCAAGACATTTACTTGATTCTCGGTGTCTGTTTTACGATTTTTTTCTCTTTGTTGATCATCTTACAACGCATGATGAGAAATCAATTGTTATTGAGTAAGACTCGCTCAGAGCACGAAGCTGTCGTCAATGGTTCGTCAGACGCGATTATTGGGGTCAATAAAGAATTCGTCATCACCATTTGGAACGAAGCTGCCTATCGATTTTTTGGTCGACACAAATCCGAAGCCATTGGCGAGCCCATCGATTCACTGCCTTTATTTCAGTGCGGCTCTGTTCACTCGTACTTACATTCCGTTTTAGCCCAACAGCCCGTTGAACACGTGGAGCTTGATGCCGCTTCTTCATTTGGCAGCACTTTTCCAACTAAAGTTACGTTTTCGCCTATTATCCAAGAATCTGGCCAAATTACCGGTGTGACCTTGATTATTTCTGACATTACTCAGCAACGACAAGCTCAACTCGAGATCGAACAGGTCACACAAAACCTCGAAGAAACCGTTAAAATACGCACCCGAGAATTAGAACATGCCCACAAAGAAGCACTTAAGGCCAGCCAAGTAAAAAGCGCTTTTATTTCCAATATTAGCCACGAGATGCGCACCCCACTAAACGGCATCATAGGCACAATCAACCTCATTCAACAAGACCCTCTTAGCGCCTCTCAACGACGTTTTTTGAGCATGATGGAAACCAGCTCAGAATCTCTGTATAACTTGATCAATGACGTTCTCGATCTGTCCAAAATCGAAGCGGGAAAACTCGAACTGCTCGAAGAAAACTTCAATGTGATTAATGTGCTTGAAGGGTTAGTCCTGTCTTTAGCCGTTAAAGCGCAGCAAAAAGAGTTAGAGGTCAACATTGACTTTTCAGGTATCGAACACTTGCTGATTTTTGGCGATAGCCACCGCTTAAAACAGGTGATCATCAACGTCTTTGGCAACGCAATTAAATTTACCCACTCGGGCAGAATTGATGTCTATTGCCGGACAAAAAACCTACCTTCGGGTCACATTCGTTTTGAGTGTGACATCAAAGACACGGGGATCGGCATTGCCAAACAAAACCAAGCACAATTGTTTGAGGCCTTCTCACAAGAGCACAGTCGAACTTCAACTCGCTACGGCGGCAGTGGCTTGGGGTTGTCAATTTGCAAACAGTTGTGCAACATCATGGATGGCGATATTACCCTTGAGTCAGAAAAAGGCACTGGCAGTACTTTCTCGTTTTTTACTTTGTTCTCTTATCCGCAACAAGGTAAGATCGAACTCATGCCAAGTTTGGCCAAATACGATGCGATTATCTTTAGTGATGACGCCACTCAAGTGCAAACCGCCAGTAATATCATGCGCTTTTTTTCTGCCACACCGAAAGCCCTGTCGGTGTCAGACTACCAGCACGCCGCTCAGCAACACCCTCAGATCCTATTGCTCGATCAAGGCTTTCGCGATTTTGATCAAGTGCTCGATACTTATCAACAGCTGTGCCATTCGTCAGAGTTGGACATACAATTGATCATACTCGCCCAATTTCAAGACAAGAGCTTTGCCAATTTGCACGGTGCGAAAGTACTGACCAAGCCATTGATGATGTCTGAACTTATCCGCGCCATTGACAGTACCGACCCGAACCTTAGCTGGTTATTAGGCAAAAATGCTTCACCCACCACACCAGAAGAGGCGTTTTTACCCCTTCATTCCGGGCTCTCTGTGCTTGCCGTTGACGACAATGATATCAACAACGAAGTTTCCTCTTCGTTACTCGACAGTCTGAACGTCAATTCCCTTCTCGCCTCCAACGGCCGCGAAGCGATTGAAAAACTCAAAGCCGCTCACAACGACAATTACCCCATACACATTATTTTAATGGACTGCCAGATGCCAGAAATCGATGGCTACAACGCCACTAGGCTGATCAGACAGGGGGAAGCGGGAGAGCAATTTCGCAACATTCCCATCATCGCCATGACGGCCAGTGCCATGTCAGGAGAAAGAGAACGTTGTCTTGAGGCGGGCATGAATGACTACATTACCAAACCCATTCATCCAGAAACCTTGTATAGCAAGTTATCTGAGTGGCAAAATGCTGGGCTGTTAATTACCCCGCCGTTATCCCCATTGCCAAAGTCATCACCAAAACCATACAACAATAGCGCTCTAACCGACGTGGCGAAGTCACACCCCGATTGGCAGAGCATGCCTATTTGGAATAAAAATAATGCGCTCGAAAGAATGCTCAACAACGAGGCGTTACTCAATAAAATTGCCACCATGTTTTTAAGCAGTGCCGAGCAAAAAATGTCGTCTCTAGAAGAAACGCTAACGCAAGGTAATAAAGAAGCGATCCGCAAGCAAAGCCATGCCATTAAAGGACTGGCGGCTGACTTGGGCGCTGAGCGCCTGACACTGAGACTCGCTGAGTTGGAAAAGCTTGCTCAATTCAAATCCGATAGTGAATTAGCCCCTTTGTATCAAGACATCCAGCAAGAATACCAATTGCTCAAAGAGGCGTTACATGAACACTTACAAAGCGCGGCATAACGCTGTGCTGTGTCCGTTTGTCACTAAGCCTTATCTCGCCCACCCTCTTTACTCTTTGCCATCCTTGCTTTTTTCCTTCCAGATAGAGAAAAAAACCTCTAGCCAAACGATTGCGCGAGCTTTTTTGTTTCATTTTCGTTAGAATACCCCCCGCCAGGAAAAGAGAGTTCAGGTTTTTACCAAAATAGCGTTGCCATTTGGTCTGGTAACGTTACTTTGTTAAATATCTTTATTTTCTATCTAAGGAAATCGGTAAAATGAATAACCCTCGTCCCATTTCTCGCGCGCTTATCAGCGTATCAGACAAAACTGGCATCGTGGAATTTGCCCAAGCGCTCGCCGCGCGTGGCATTGATATCCTCTCAACCGGAGGCACGGCTAAGCTCCTGGCCGAGAAAGGCTTAGATGTCACCGAAGTGTCTGACTATACTGGATTCCCAGAAATGATGGATGGCCGTGTAAAAACACTGCATCCCAAAATTCATGGCGGTGTTTTAGGACGCCGTGGCCAAGACGATGACATCATGAACCAACACGATATCAAACCTATCGATATGGTTGTGGTTAACCTTTATCCTTTCGCGCAAACGGTCGCAAACCCCAACTGCAGCCTTGAAGATGCGGTTGAAAACATTGATATCGGAGGACCAACTATGGTGCGTTCTGCGGCGAAAAACCACAAAGACGTAACCATTGTCGTCAATGCTCACGATTATGATCGCGTAATCGCCGAGTTAGACCAAAACCAAAATTCTCTGACTTATCAAACCCGTTTTGATCTTGCCATTGCGGCTTTTGAACATACTGCAGCCTACGACGGTATGATTGCCAATTACTTTGGTACCATGGTGCCTTCTTACGGCGACAACAAAGAAGGCGATGATACCTCGCACTTCCCTCGTACCTTCAACCAACAGTTCATCAAAAAACAAGATATGCGCTACGGTGAAAACAGCCACCAATCCGCCGCATTTTACACAGAAGCGAACCCACAAGAAGCCTCTGTCGCGACCGCGCGTCAAATTCAAGGCAAGGCGCTTTCTTACAACAACATCGCCGATACTGATGCTGCATTAGAATGTGTCAAAGAGTTTGACCAGCCGGCCTGTGTAATTGTGAAACACGCGAACCCTTGTGGTGTCGCCCTGGGTGACGATTTGCTTCAAGCTTACAACCGCGCCTATCAAACCGACCCAACTTCTGCTTTTGGTGGCATTATCGCGTTCAACCGCCCCTTAGATGGCGCGACCGCCCAAGCGATCGTGGAACGTCAATTCGTTGAAGTCATCATTGCGCCAAGTGTTAGCCAAGAAGCTATTGATGTCGTGGCAGCCAAGAAAAACGTTCGCCTACTTGAGTGTGGCCAATGGCAAAGCAAAACCGCTGAGTTTGATCTCAAGCGCGTCAATGGCGGTCTGCTTGTACAACAACGCGATCAAGGCATGGTCAGCTTAGAAGAGGTTAAGGTCGTGTCTAAGCGCCAGCCGACAGAAGACGAATTGCGCGATGCATTGTTCTGCTGGAAAGTCGCAAAATACGTTAAATCCAATGCGATTGTCTACGCTAAAGGCGATATGACGATCGGTGTTGGTGCCGGTCAGATGAGCCGTGTTTACTCTGCTAAGATCGCCGGTATTAAAGCCGCCGATGAAGGTCTTGAAGTCGCAGGTAGTGTGATGGCCTCAGATGCGTTCTTCCCGTTCCGCGATGGGATTGATGCCGCAGCGCAAGCCGGTATCAAATGCGTCATCCAACCTGGTGGCTCTATGCGTGACGAAGAAGTCATTGCTGCTGCCGACGAACACGGTATGGCGATGATCTTCACCGGTATGCGTCATTTCCGTCACTAAGCCATTCTATTATAGAGATTACATTAGCGGCCTGCTTGTCACCGGCCGCTAAATCGAGGACAGACTATGAATGTACTGATTATTGGCGGCGGTGGCCGTGAGCATGCACTGGCGTGGAAAGCCGCTCAAAACCCCGCTGTGAACACCGTTTTTGTTGCCCCAGGCAATGCCGGCACCGCATTGGAAAACAAACTAAAAAACATCCCTATCGAGGTTGAAAACATCACAGGTTTGGTTGAGTTTGCCAAAACCAATGCCGTGGCGCTCACTATTGTCGGCCCTGAAGTTCCTTTGGTCTTGGGTGTTGTTGATGCATTTCAAGCCGAGGGCTTAGCCATTTTTGGCCCGACTCAAGGCGCAGCGCAGTTAGAGGGCTCAAAAGCTTTTACCAAGGACTTTCTCGCCCGTCATCAAATTCCAACGGCGGCCTACGCCAACTTTACCGACATCGAACCGGCGATTGCTTACGTCCGCCAGCAAGGCGCACCGATTGTCATCAAAGCCGATGGTTTGGCAGCAGGTAAAGGGGTTATCGTCGCCATGACGCTTGAAGAAGCGGAAGAGGCAATCAAAGACATGCTTGCGGGCAATGCCTTTGGTGAGGCGGGCAGTCGCGTGGTCATCGAAGAGTTTTTGACCGGTGAAGAAGCCAGCTTCATTGTCATGGTGGATGGCAAAAATGTATTGCCTATGGCCACCAGCCAAGATCACAAACGCGTTGGCGAAAAAGACACTGGGCCTAACACCGGCGGAATGGGGGCTTACTCTCCAGCGCCAGTAGTGACAGATGAGATCCACCAGCGCATCATGCAAGAAGTGATTTACCCTACCGTTGAAGGTATGGCCGCTGAGGGACACCCTTACACGGGCTTTTTGTACGCCGGCTTAATGATCGATCAAGAAGGCACGCCTAAGGTCATTGAATACAACTGCCGCTTTGGCGACCCAGAAACCCAGCCCATCATGATGAGAATGCAGTCTGATTTGGTTGAACTGTGTCTGCAAGCGCTCGATGGCAAGCTAGACCAAGCCGAATCCCATTGGAGTGAAGAAGCGTCGATTGGCATTGTGCTCGCAGCAGGCGGCTACCCTGGCAGTTACAACAAAGGCGATGTTATCCAAGGTTTGGTCTCGCCTGCACAAGAACAAGAAGGGCAAAAAGTCTTTCACGCTGGCACCAAAGAAGTACAAGGCGACGTCGTCACCAATGGTGGGCGAGTTCTGTGTGTGACGGCACTCGGTAAAGACGTTCGTTCTGCACAGCAAAAAGCTTACCAATACGCGCAAACCATTGATTGGGATGGCATGTTCTTCCGCAGCGACATCGGCTATCGCGCGATTGAGAGAGAAGAGCAACAATAACCCTCATCACGCCTCTTGATCCCTTGACATCTGTGGTTAGGGGATCACTTTTCGGTTACTTTTCTATTAGCCCTTGCGGCTCTAAACACGAATCTCGATTGACATCCATATCCAGGATTTGTTTTAAAATCACTTTCTGACTGGTGGTATAACCCATACCGGCAACATAGGTTGGCGTAACTTTACCGGCGAGTAGCGCTGTCGTCTCTGCGTCTAACGTGTAGTGAAAGCGTCGATGACACGAGTGAAATTGTTGTCCGTCCCAAAACCCCTGAATCAAATGCCGTGACGACTTGCTATTGAGCAATGTGGTTATCACGTGATGGGCTTGTTGCTTGATGTCTGCGATGGCATGAGCAGTGAGTGGGAAGACTTGCTGGTTGACTTTGTCTTGCTGATAGACGGCTTGCCCTTGCTCATCAAAGCGCAAGTGAGTGCGAAACGTTTGTCGTTCGCTCCCCTGCCGTGACATCCGCTCACCCTGACGAACCACTTCACTTAACACGCCATTTTGCCAGTGATATTCACTGTCGTAGCCGCTGTGGTTGTTCAGTTTGACATGGTCATAAGCTTTAAGAGGTTGCTGGTCAACGACATCGGCCCAATACCAAGCGCGCTGAGTCTCGGTGATTTCGCCGCCGGATTTTGATTCGATATTTGCCGCATCAATCCCTGCCTGATGAGAGCAAGCAGACAGTAGCGTGGAGCAGAGGGTTAGGCCAATAAGACGAAGGGTCATAAAAAAGCCGAGGCAAACGCCTCGGCACTGTCAATCAAATTAGTTAACAGATTCTTTTAATGCTTTACCAGCAACGAACGCAGGCACGTTTGCCGCTGCAATTTGGATCTCATCACCCGTTTTTGGGTTACGGCCTGTACGTGCTGCACGGTGATTGACTTTAAATGTACCAAAACCAATTAGCTGCACCTGGTCGCCTTCTTTTAGCGTTTCTGTCACGCCTTCAAGAGTCGCTTCAAGAGCGGCTTTTGCTTGTGCTTTTGAAAGATCTGCTTTTTCAGCGATAAAGTCGATTAATTGGGTCTTGTTCATGGGTTTCCCTTCTTATAGGTTATCAAGTTCACCTCACTCTAAAACATAAATACCCAGTCTGGCAAAGGTTTGTCGCACTTAACTCGCTTTAATGACGTACTTTTAACCGTAATATGAGTATTAACTCACAATTTCGCCATACTTGACATTCGTTCAACCGATTAAACACCGGCAACCCTTTTGATATAAGGCCTGAGACTTTATTACAGGCTCACACCAATATTGCTAACATTCTCGTCTCTTAATTCGCTACGCAGATCTTTAATCAGTTCAATATCGCGCTCTTGGCATTCTTTCAGTGGACGGAAAATCGCCCATTGAACATCCCACTCACCACACACCGCTTCAAACTCTTTTTGGTTTTGGTTGTTGATCTCAACCTCCATTTGCGCTTGCTCGAGATCCACCACCGTCTGAATCGACTGTTGGCTGACCTTGAGTACGGAATCAAAGAGGTAGTCTCTATCTAGCAAGCCATGCAAGAAAGTCGACAACGCTTGGCATGCATCCATCGCTGGGTACACGGCATACACATCAAAATCTTCTGCAGAAGGAAACAAGGCCTCGAGCTTTTCCAATTGACGCTCAAAATTGACTTTGGCGGTTTTCACTGTCAACGTTTCCCAGATACTGTCTAAAATGGCGCGATAAGACTGTGCGGAAGCAAATTCAGTTTCTTGACAGAACATGGCATAGTTGGGGTACATGCGCTCACACAAGCAAGCCATGAAGGTAATTTGTTGCCAAGGTTCGAGCTTTTCGAGCCTCACTTGAATCGGGTTTTGTAGCATAATTATCATTCGCTGTGGAAAATTTACTCACGCAGTGTACTGTATTCACCTAAGGGAAAAAAGTTAATGACTCATAGTTGCGATAAGATTTTCTTACTGACCCAATACGATGACCTCTATCGCCAGAAGCTGCAACCTTGGCTGTCGGTGTCTTTACAAGAAACTCAAGACCTCAGCCAAGCCAATCTCTTACTCGCCGACCCGCCATTGGCCGCCAACATCATTAACCAGCAACCGCAAATCGACTGGGTACAATCGACGTTTGCCGGTGTTGATGCCCTCCTCGCGCCCACTCTGCGTCAAGATTACTTACTGAGCGGCGTAAAAGAGATTTTTGGCCCAATGATCAGTGAGTACGTATTGGGTTACTTGCTTTATCACTATCGTCATATGGCGCACTATCACCAGCAGCAAAATCAGCGTATTTGGTCAACACACCCGCACCAAGGGTTGAGCAATCAAGTGATGACCATTCTTGGCACCGGAAGTATTGGCAGTCACTTAGCCAAACAGGCCAAACACATGGGCATGACGGTGTTTGGCGTCAACCGCACTGGAATACCCAGCGTTTTGGGCGAGTGGGATAACACATTTCACATTTCAGAGTTGAATGCCGCGTTAGAACAGTCTGACATTGTCGTCAACACCTTGCCAAGCACCGCCGAGACCACTGCGATTCTCAATCTCGACTCCTTGCAGTACTGCCGGCAAGTGCTGCTGTTTAACGTCGGCCGCGGTGATGCCGTTGATGAAGCCGCTTTGATTAAAGCGATAAAAGAAGGTTGGGTCGCCCATGCGTTTCTCGACGTTTTTCTCCAAGAGCCCTTACCTGATACACACCCTTTTTGGCGTATACCTGCCATTACCATCACCCCGCATGTCGCAGCACCGAGTGTCCCTGAAGCGGTGTTTGAGGTGTTTACTCACAATCTCAAGCAATGGCAGCAAGGATTGAATCCTGATTTTTTAGTCGACTTTACTAAGGGGTATTAATGACTCGCGATGTGTCAGTCCCGCTGACTGCCTGTTTACAACGCATTGCGCAGTGCCAACAGTGTGCTTCGTGCTTACCGCACCCGCCTAGGCCCGTGGTACAGGCAAGCTCACAAGCCAAACTATTAATTATTGGTCAGGCACCTGGCAGAAAAGTCCACCATAGCGGCATTCCTTGGCATGATGCCAGTGGCGTACGTTTGCGCCAGTGGATGGGGATTGATGAAGGGATATTCTACGATCCGCAGCAGGTGGCCATTGTGCCGATGGGACTGTGTTATCCTGGCCAAGCAACCTCTGGAGACAAGCCACCCGCCAAGGTTTGTGCCCCGCTATGGCACCCTAAGTTACTTCCTCTCTTGCCCAACATTCAGCTCACGCTATTGATTGGTCAGTACGCTCAGCGCTACTATTTAAACGATAAACCGCCCACGCTCACCGATACCGTACAGCAATGGTCACGCTGGTTACCTCAGTATTTTGTTTTGCCTCATCCTTCGCCCAGAAACCAAATTTGGCTGAAGAAAAACCCTTGGTTTGACACGGACCTCTTACCCCACCTAAAAGCACAAGTTCAACAGGTATTGGGATAAGGTTTCGGTGGGTCAGAAAAGAAAATGGCGCCAGTACGGGCGCCATTGATACCAATGCTGACTTATTGATTGCCAGAGTCATTATCGGTGGTAAGGTTTAGACAACTCATGAACAGCGTCAACAAACACACCAGCGTTCTCTGGTGGAACATCGAGATGAATACCGTGACCTAGGTTGAATACGTGTCCGGTATTATCTTGGCCATAGCCCTCGAGGATAGTAGCCACTTCTTGTCGGATCCGCTCAGGTTGAGCGTACAATATCGATGGGTCCATATTGCCCTGCAATGCCACTTTATCACCAACACGCGCTTTGGCATCGGCAATATTGATGGTCCAATCCAAGCCCACTGCATCACAGCCTGTCGCCGCAATCGATTCGAGCCACATCCCGCCATTTTTGGTAAACAGCGTGACAGGAACGCGGCGGCCTTCGTTTTCACGGATCAAGCCATCGACGATTTTATGCATGTATTGCAAAGAGAACTGTTGGTAATCACGTGGGGTTAAAACGCCGCCCCAAGTATCGAAGACCATCACAGACTGTGCACCGGCTTTAATCTGTGCATTGAGGTATTCAATGACGCTGTCGGCTAATTTATCGAGCAGTAAGTGCAAACTGACTGGGTCGGCGTACATCATTTTTTTGATCTTGGTAAAGGCTTTTGAGCTGCCACCTTCTACCATGTAAGTTGCCAAAGTCCATGGGCTGCCAGAAAAGCCGATCAGTGGTACTTCACCGTTGAGATCTTTGCGGATCTGACGTACGGCATTCATCACGTACTGCAATTCGCCTTCGGGATCGGGCAACGCGATTTTTTCTACGTCGGCTTTACAGGTGATCGGCCGCTCAAATTTTGGCCCTTCACCAGTTTCAAAGTATAGACCGAGCCCCATTGCATCGGGAATGGTCAAAATATCAGAAAAGAGAATCGCCGCATCAAGAGGAAAGCGCTTGAGTGGTTGCAGTGTGACTTCTGAAGCCAGCTCTGCGTTGCGGCATAAAGACATAAAGTCTCCAGCTTGAGCGCGAGTTTGGCGATATTCAGGTAAATATCGACCTGCTTGGCGCATCATCCACACTGGCGTGTGATCGACAGGTTGTTTCAACAAAGCTCGTAAATAGCGGTCGTTTTTTAATTCAGTCATGCCTTTTCCACTTGGGCTCATCATTGATGTCCAGTTTATCATCGAATTGAGGTGACATGCAGTCTTAGCCCGTGTTTCCGAGATAATTAATGCGATAGATCATACCGATGAACACATTGGCGCTATCGCGCGAACGTTATGGGTCACGCGCTTCTACACCATCGTCTTATCAGCGAAACCTGGCTTAAGGGGCCAAGCAATGGTCGATCAGGGCCCGAGCAATCGTACCTGGGGGGGCAAGCTCTGGTACTTGCGTACCATCAAACCACCTTGCATCACACAATTCATTGGGGTCGATGTTGATTTCTCCCGCTTGGTAGTCGGCGGTAAAAGCCATCATCATGCTAGAAGGAAACGCCCAGGGTTGACTACCAAAATAGCGAATGTTGGTCACTTGTATCCCGGTTTCTTCAAACACTTCTCTTGCGACGCATTGCTCTAGTGTTTCCCCCACTTCGACAAAGCCCGCTAGAACGGTGTACAAGCCGCCTTTGTGTCGAGTGTGTTGTGCCAATAACAATTGATCTTGCTTGCGCACCGCCACAATTATACAGGGAAAAATACGCGGATAATGTAAGGTTCGGCACTGATGACATTGCATGGCCATTTCTTTGTGATGCAGGTAGGTCCGCGCACCACATTGGGAACAAAAGCGTTGATTTTGCGTCATGTAACCGAGTTGGACCGCTTTACTTGCCAATAAAAACAACGGTTCAGGCTCAGCTAATAACGTTCGCAACGAACTCAGCGCCAATGCCGAGGAACAATCTTCATCATTGATCCACATCACCGGGGTATTTTGATACTCACCAATTTCCACCGCTTTCTCTGCCGGCAGATTGAAACTGCTTGCACTACCACGGGGCAATGTTTTGTTGATCAGCCACAAATCACTTCCAGAAACGACACACCAATACGCATCATTTGTACGCGCTTGGTCACTATTCTTATACATCCGTACCTCTCATTGCTTGAAGTCTCGCCACTTAACTGGCAATGTTGATCATACTAGAGCGGTTTGCAATGGCATTCAATTTTTGAGCTTCATTCGCTAAGTTGACCTGTGCTCATTCTTATTGATTGAGAAAAGAGAATAAAGCTCTATAACGATCTTGAGGATAAAGCTATGTTGAATTCATTAAAGCACACACAGCAACAATGGGGTGGTCAAAGCGAGGTAATTGATCATTGGCTAGATATGCGGCAAGACTTGTTAGTCAGTTACTACAACCTTGCGGTGCTCAAGCCCAATGTCTTAAAAGGCAAGATGGTTAAGCTTCCATCCGCATTAGAAATACAAGACTTCTGTACCTTGCTGGTTGACTATATTTCCGAAGGGCATTTTCGTATCTATAACCAGGTGATGGACAAATGGCAAGCAACCGGTTTCCAAGCCACAGAAGAAATTGATCAGTTGTACTTTAAAATCATTGCCTCCACCGATCCCCTGCTCAACTTCAGCGATAAATACGCCAGTTTAAAACCCGATGACGATGTGCAGAACTTCGAATACGACTTTTCTGAATTAGGCGAGATCATGTGTGACCGCTTTGAGCTTGAGGACGAGTTGATTCAAATTATTACCGACAGCTTGTCCATTCCCCCAGGGGCTTAATACGGTTTTTATCGACAATTCGGTTTCGATCAATAACGAGACTGACAGCTATACGATAAAACATCCAGCCATACTGGAGAAGGAAAAGTCTGTTTTATACCCATCTAACGAAATCGCTGGTTACCCTAGCGGGTTAAAAAACTCGATAACATGGTTAAGAGAATAATTTGTAGGATATCGATGGAGATTCCTGGCTTTATAAGTAAAGCACTCGCTTTGTTCTCGCACTATCAGTGACCACATACTTAATCAGACTGGTATTATCACTCCTGTGACATGTGATTGATATTGATTACAGACAATAAAAAAGGCGCCTTGCGGCGCCTTTGTTGACTCAGTCAGAGCGATTACTCTTCTGAAGCAAAACCTGCGTTTAACAACGCGGCTAGGTTATCAGAAGCTTGCTCAGCAGAAGGACCTTCGATCGCTTCTTCACGCTTCGCTTGACGGTCTTGGTGATAAGCAAAACCAGTACCGGCAGGGATCAGACGACCAACGATAACGTTCTCTTTCAGACCGCGAAGGTCATCGCGCTTACCAGATACCGCAGCTTCCGTAAGGACGCGAGTGGTTTCTTGGAACGACGCTGCAGAGATAAACGATTCTGTCGCCAGAGATGCCTTAGTAATACCTAGCAACTCACGTTCGAAGCGAGCTGGCTCTTTGCCTTCAGCTTCGAGTTCACGGTTCGCAATTTTCACTTGTGTATATTCAACTTGCTCGCCTGGTAGGAACTCAGAGTCACCAGCGTGAGTAATTGTACACTTGCGAAGCATTTGACGAACGATAGTCTCAATGTGCTTATCGTTAATCTTAACGCCTTGCAGACGGTAAACTTCTTGAACTTCGTTAGCAATGTATTCTGTCACTGCGTGGATACCACGTAGGCGTAGAATATCGTGCGGAGACTCTGGACCATCGGCGATAACATCACCGCGTTCCACTTTCTCACCTTCGAATACGTTCAATTGGCGATGCTTAGGAATCATCTCTTCATAAGTCTCACCACCTTCGCGTGTGATCACTAGGCGACGTTTACCTTTGGTTTCTTTACCGAAGGAGACCGTACCTGTGTGCTCAGCAAGGATAGCAGGCTCTTTTGGCTTACGAGCTTCAAAGAGGTCTGCAACGCGAGGTAGACCACCGGTGATATCTTTGTTACCACCTGATTTCTGAGGAATACGCGCTAGAGTATCACCGATACCAACTTCGGCGCCGTCTTCAATGTTGACGATCGCTTTACCTGGCAGGAAGTACTGAGCTGGCATATCCGTACCAGGAATCATGACATCATTGCCTTGCGCATCAATCAGTTTGATCGCTGGACGCATGTCTTTACCCGCCGATGGACGCGCCGCCGGATCAGTCACTTCACTTGAAGAAAGACCCGTCAAGTCATCAGTTTGACGAGAAACGGTTACGCCATCAATCATGTCAACAAATTGAATGCGACCGGCCACTTCAGTGATGATTGGCAAGGTGTGCGCTTCCCAGTTTGCCACGGTTTCACCCGCTTGAACGGCTTCGCCATCCGCTTTGCTCAAGATAGAGCCGTAAGGCAATTTGTGTTTCTCTTTAGTACGACCGAACTCATCAATGATGGTCAATTCTGTCGCACGAGAGGTGATCACGTGCTTACCTTCGTTGTTGGTTACTGACTTAGCGTTGTTTAGCTTCATTGAACCGTTGTTCTTAACTTGAACACTGTTCTCTGCCGCAGCTGTCGATGCCGCACCACCGATGTGGAACGTACGCATGGTCAACTGTGTACCCGGTTCACCGATAGACTGTGCCGCAATAACACCAACCGATTCACCTTGGTTAACCATGTGACCACGAGCAAGATCACGACCGTAACAGAATGAACAACAACCGAAGTCTGAATCACAAGTTACCACAGAGCGCACTTTCAGTTTGTCAACTGAGTTCTCGTCCATGATTTGACACCACTTCTCATCGATCAGGGTGTTACGTGGAATCAGAACGTCTTGTGTACCTGGTTTGAGTACATCTTCAGCCACAACACGACCTAGAGCAAGCTCAGTCAGTGCGACTTTCACATCACCACCTTCGATGTGTGGCATCATTTCCACACCTTCGTGTGTACCACAATCTTGTTCAGTGACAACCACATCTTGAGCAACGTCAACAAGACGACGAGTCAAGTAACCCGAGTTCGCGGTCTTCAATGCCGTATCGGCTAGACCCTTACGAGCACCGTGGGTTGAGATAAAGTACTGAAGGACGTTTAGACCTTCTTTAAAGTTCGCTGTGATTGGCGTTTCAATGATAGAACCATCTGGACGTGCCATCAGACCACGCATACCCGCCAACTGACGAATCTGTGCAGCAGAACCACGAGCGCCCGAGTCGGCCATCATATAGATGCTGTTGAACGACTCTTGCTCTTCTTCTTCGCCATCGCGGTTGATCACGGTTTCAGAAGAAAGGTTGCTCATCATCGCTTTGGCTACGCGATCGTTGGTCGATGCCCAAATATCGATCACTTTGTTGTAGCGCTCACCCGCGGTAACAAGACCCGATTGGTACTGTTCTTGAATTTCGCGAACTTCTTCTTCTGCTTCAGCGATTTCGGTGTATTTCGCTTCTGGTACAACCATGTCGTCGATACCAACAGAAACACCAGAAAGTGCAGCGTAAGCAAAGCCGGTATACATGATTTGGTCAGCGAAAATAACCGTGTCTTTCAGACCAAGCTTGCGGTAAGCCTCGTTAAGTAGGTTAGAAATTTGTTTCTTACCTAGTTTTTGGTTAACGATGCTAAACGGTAAGCCTTTTGGCACGATTTGCCACAACATCGCACGGCCGACAGTGGTATCCACCATCTTAGTTTCCGTTGTCTCGTTGCCATCTTCATCGCGAACGGTTTCCGTAATGCGGACTTTTACACGTGCGTGTAGAGCCGCGCTCTTAGTGCGATACGCTTTTTCCGCTTCCGCTGGGCCGGCAAGGTACATACCTTCGCCCTTAGCGTTAACCATTTCACGAGTCATGTAGTAAAGACCCAATACAACGTCCTGAGAAGGTACGATGATCGGATCACCTGACGCTGGCGACAAGATGTTGTTGGTCGACATCATCAGAGTACGCGCTTCAAGCTGTGCTTCTAGGGTTAGAGGCACGTGTACCGCCATTTGGTCACCATCGAAGTCCGCGTTATACGCCGCACAAACCAACGGGTGAAGCTGGATCGCTTTACCTTCGATAAGAACGGGTTCGAACGCCTGGATACCAAGACGGTGAAGTGTTGGTGCACGGTTCAATAACACTGGGTGTTCGCGGATAACTTCATCCAAGATATCCCAAACCACCGCTTCTTCGCGCTCAACCATTTTCTTCGCCGCTTTGATCGTTGTCGCGAGACCACGAGTTTCAAGCTTGCTGTAGATGAATGGTTTAAATAGCTCAAGTGCCATCTTCTTAGGAAGACCACATTGGTGCAGACGCAAGTATGGACCAACGGTGATAACAGAACGGCCAGAGTAGTCAACACGCTTACCAAGAAGGTTTTGACGGAAACGACCTTGTTTACCTTTGATCATGTCTGCAAGCGACTTAAGTGGACGCTTGTTAGAACCGGTAATCGCACGACCGCGACGGCCGTTGTCAAGCAGCGCATCAACAGACTCTTGTAACATACGCTTTTCGTTGCGTACGATAATGTCTGGTGCAGCCAGCTCAAGCAGGCGTTTTAGACGGTTGTTACGGTTAATCACACGACGGTATAAGTCGTTGAGATCAGACGTGGCAAAACGACCGCCATCAAGCGGAACGAGAGGACGTAGATCCGGTGGTAGTACTGGAAGTACCGTCAAGATCATCCACTCAGGGTTGTTACCTGAGGTGATGAAAGCTTCGACCAACTTCAAGCGCTTAGTGATTTTCTTGCGTTTGGTTTCAGAATTAGTCGTCTCTAACTCTTCGCGCATCTGCTCTGCTTCAGCTTGCATGTCCATAGAGGCCAACAAGTCTTTGATCGCTTCTGCACCCATCTTAGCCGTGAATTCGTCACCCCACTCTTCGAGACGGTCTAGATACTCTTCTTCAGTCAGCATCTGACTCTTCTCGAGATCCGTCATACCTGGCTCAGTCACCACGTACATTTCGAAGTAAAGCACACGTTCGATATCACGCAATGGGATATCCATCAACAAACCGATGCGAGACGGTAGTGATTTTAGGAACCAAATGTGCGCAACGGGAGAAGCAAGCTCGATGTGGCCCATACGGTCACG
>JBFGYW010000053.1:0-18239 GCA_041587235.1 Vibrio sp. | reverse complement strand
TACCCAATCCGACCGTACCAGATAGCGCAGTGGTTAAGGCTTGGAAGTGAGAAACCTCACCATCTTCTTTTGAATTAGGGTCGGTGTATTTGCCTTTGATGATGTTAATGGCGAGTCCGACGCGTTTAAATTGAATAAAGCCAAAGTAAATGGTGAAAATGATCGCAGCCAGCAATAACCAGCCAACAATCAAAGGGAAACTGGCATCGCCAACCGGGACGCTTTTAAAAATTAGGCCGACAAACCATCCGGTGTAGTCGTTAAAAAAACCGTCGACGGATTGGCTGATTGATTCAACCATTTGCTTAAAACCGCCGGGTTCTTCTGCGAAGGCACTGCCGGTCACAAACGCCAGCATTAGCAGCCAAAGTTTTCTTGCTTTTATCATAGGTAACATCCTTGTCTTTTCCAAACTCAACGAGTTTAATAAAAATTTGTCGCACTGACTCAAAAATGAGCCAATTTGATAGCGAGTAATAATGACTATATAAACCACATTAGATTATAAATCTATATTTTAGTTATATTGCGATGTAAAAATGCGTGATGTGTAGAAATTTACCTAATGAATATCCGTTAAAACGAGGTCATCAATAAATATACTACTTAATGATTAGGCTACCCTCATTACGTCTGATTTGTAAAGTATTAAAAAAGTAACACACGATCGGTGTCATACATAACGCCATGATTGTGAATGATTTTTATGTTGATATCACATTTTTTCTCACTTTGTCTGCCCATGCTGTCAAGGGGAAATATAAGTTTTCAGTCGAAAGAGAAAAGAAAATAGTGGCTTTTTACTGCGGATTTTGCTTTTTGATATTAAACTGCGTGACTAGCTTTGTAGGTAGTAAATATGTTTATTAATACGCTAGGTTATTTTTATTGTTGTTGCCATTTGGTGCATCGTTGCTATTTTTTGGTGCGTTAACCGTGAGTGAAATATCGTTCAGATCCATTTGCAAAATAAATGAATTTCGACGAAGTGCTCGTCAAAGTTATCAACAAAATCGGTCAGGGGAGTGCTTTAGGTTGGATAGGGTATGAGGGGACGTGATTGAATGAAAGCTCAGACCTGCAGTGAGCAGGCCTGATTGATACCTTAGGAGGTTTTGTTTGGCATTGGCGACATCATTGCACCAATGCGCTTTGCCATGGCAGAGAGATCTTCATCAGGTTGACCGACTAAAATAATACTCGCGCCATCCATTGAGTACACGTAGCCATCCATGCCTTGATCGGAAAAGGCTTGCGTTTGGGTGGTCTGCGGCACAAAAAATAGCGTAACCTTGCCTTTATCGCCTTGGTAAATCATATGTACCGCATTGCTTTTACCAAAGGCACAATGATTAATGTAATAGATGTGATAAGGAAACGCCCCAGCTAACTCGTAGTTGAGCGGTTTCACTTTGGCTTGTAACTGCTGATCATTGGCGCGCTCATCAATTGTGCCAACAAACGCTTTTTCCGCCATGACATGTTTAATCGCGGTTTGCGGTATTGACGCTTGTACCTCTGGCAGTAACGCATTGCCCCAGTTGATTTGCCCAGCGATGACACCAACAAAAAAAGCGACGGAAGCGGCCAGGCTTAATGACGGTTTGCGCCAGGTGTTCCAAACCGGTTTCTTTTTGATCGTGTTTTGCGAGAACAAAATTTTATCCGCTAAGTCATCTGGTACATCGACCGTCATTGCCTGTTTTAGATCGGCATCGAAAGCCAGCATGTCTTCGGCAAATTTGGCATTCGAATCACTGCTGAAAATCGCATTAAGCACGTCTTCATCGCGCTGTTTTGGGTCAGAAAAAAGACGGCGACGAAAATCCAAATCATCCATTTTTTTGCCCCTCGTATTTGTTGTCCTGATCAACCAATTCTTTGAGTTGGTTGCGCGCTCTAAAAAGTCGAGTCATCACCGTATTGATGTTGAGTTCGAGTATTTTACCAATTTCTTCGCCGTTAAACCCACCGACAATTTGCAAAAATAACGGTTCGCGATATTCAACGGGTAGATTCATAATTTGTCTTTGTAACCAAGAACGTTGATGGGTGACATCATCATCAATGTGAACCTCATGGCTGTGATCATCAATATCAACAAGATCAAATTGTTTGCGCTCAAATCGGCGGGCGTTTTCACGTCGGAGAATCGTGATAAGCCAAGCCTTGGTCGCTTTTTCATCGTTGAGTTGTTCCAACGATTTCCAAGCGCGCAAACACGTCTCTTGTACTAAGTCCTCTGCGATACTGGCATCCGAACAAAGCCAATAGGCATATCGGTAGAGATCGCGGTGATAGGCTCGGACTAATGCCTCGTATTTGGATTGTCTGTTCATATCCAAAGAGACCTTGTCAGGGGCGGATTTCTTTCGTGAAAAAATCGAAATAGCCAAAATTTTTTTCCTTATGACAGTTATCCAGCTTATGTTTGGCGCGTAACGTATTCAGATTTAAATCAATTTAGCCTAGCGATTAAGGCATCTGCCAGTTTTAAAAAGCTCAACATATTGCCTGAACGCTTGATGGGTTACCACTTTTTATCTTCTTTTTATCTTCGACTATGGTCTACTTTTGCGTTCAGCGCGCTTTTTTTTTGCAAAAATGCGTTGAAGGTCAGGTATTGAGTGGTGCAATCAATTGGACCGGCTGAGCACGACTTGGTTCGCTCTACTTCAGGTAAAGCGCGGTTGAGCACAGATTTAATCATATTGTTGAATTTAGAGTGAGGTAACTCTCAGAGTCCTGTTTTAAGGGGTTAATTTAACAATATTTATCACTACACTGGTTTTTATCTTTATTTATTGAGGCGTTTTTATGAGTCAGACAAGCAGCAGTCAACCCCCATTAGAGCGAGTGGCTTTTGTCGCCGGTTTGCGCACGCCCTTTGCCAAACAAGCCACTTCGTTTGCCGAGGTCCCCGCGGTAAATTTAGGGCAATCCTTAGTCAATGAATTATTGATCCGAGAGGGCCTAGACCCCAATTGGATTGAACGGGTGGTGTTTGGGCAAGTGATTCAAATGCCCGCCGCGCCCAACATCGCCAGAGAAATCATCTTAGGCTCTCCTTTGCCTGTCACCATTGACGGCTACAGTGTTACCCGAGCCTGTGCAACCAGTTTTCAATCTGTGGTGTCATTGGCGGAGAGCATTATGGCTGGTGACGTTCGCTCTGGTATTGCTGGTGGTGCGGATTCCTCGTCAGTGCTGCCGGTTGGCGTCAGTCAAAACCTGGCTCGGTGGCTGTTAAACTTTTCTAAAACGCGCACGATGGCCGATAAACTCAAATTAGTGGCGCAGCTTCGACCGAAAGATTTTTTACCCGTTGCGCCGGCGGTCAGTGAGTATTCAACCGGGTTGAGTATGGGGCAAACGGCTGAGCAAATGGCCAAGACCTATCAAATTAGCCGTCAAGCGCAAGATGAATTTGCTTTGCGATCGCATCTGCTTGCTTCACAGGCTTGGCAGGAGGGCAAAATGGATCGTGAAGTCATGAGTTTCATTGGCAAGCCTTACCAGCAGGCGATGAATAAAGACAACACGTTGCGCCCAGACAGTACGCTCGATGATTACCGACGTTTAAAGCCGGCTTTTGATCGTCAGCATGGTACGGTAACGGCGGCAAACAGTACGGCGTTAACCGATGGCGCAGCAGCGGTGGTCATGATGAGCGAATCAAGAGCAAAAGAATTAGGCGTACCTATCCTCGGTTATTTAAAACACTATGCATTTAGTGCTGAGCGAGTCGACCGAGATATGTTGCTAGGCCCGGCTTATTCGACGGCAAAAGTGTTGCAAAAAAGCGGTTTGGCACTGAGCGATCTCACGCTTATTGATATGCACGAAGCCTTTGCCGCTCAAGTTCTTACGAATATTAAACTGTTTGAGTCTAAGACATTTGCGACGCAATCACTGGGGCAAGATAAGCCGATAGGAGAAATCGACATGGATAAGTTTAACGTATTAGGTGGCTCGCTGGCTTATGGGCATCCTTTTGCTGCCACTGGGGCGAGGATGATCACTCAGACTTTACACGAACTCAAGCGCCGAGGAGGCGGGTTAGCACTGAACACCGCTTGTGCTGCCGGTGGTTTAGGAGTGGCGATGATTTTGGAGGTAGAAGCATGAATCAATCAGCACTCTCTTGGCAGGTCGATGATGGCGATATTTTATGGTTAACCATGGATGTCCACGGCGAGTCGGTTAATACTTTGCAGGCAGGGCTGATCGAGGAAATGGAAGCCTTTTTGGATCGCTATGCTACCGATAACAGTCTCAAAGGCCTAGTGATTCAATCGGGTAAAAAAGACAGTTTTATCGCCGGCGCGGATATCCACATGCTAGCTCAATGTCAAACAGAGCAAGAAGCGCAGGCGTTGTCGCGACAAGGGCAAACCATTTTTGAACGCTTAACCCATTTGCCTTATCCCACGGTCGCGATGATCCATGGCGTCTGTTTAGGCGGGGGACTAGAGCTCGCGCTAGCTTGTGATTATCGTGTCTGCAGTCTCGATGACAAAACTCTATTGGGGCTGCCAGAAATCAAACTCGGCTTAATTCCAGGCTCGGGCGGCACACAACGTTTACCGCGCTTAATTGGTCTGACTGCTGCCCTGGACATGATGCTCACTGGGCGCAGTCATCGCGCGTTAAAAGCCAAGCGTTTGGGACTGGTTGATGAGTGTGTCAGCGTCGATATTTTAGCGACCGTTGCCGTAGATAAATTGACCAAACATCAAGGCAAGCCTAGGGTAGAACGTCAACTGGGCGTTGCACAGCGCTGGTTAACTCAAGTCAACTTGGCCTCGTCAGCCACGATCAAATTGGTCGAGCAGCAAGCGCAGAAAAAAGCCCGTCATCTCTATCCGGCAATCAGCAGTTTATGCCAAGTGGTCAAAGCCGGTTTAGAGCAAGGTGTCTTGGTGGGTGCGCAACAAGAAGCCGAGCAGTTTGGCAAGTTAGTGATGAGTGCGGAGTCTAAAGCATTGCGCCATCTGTTTTTTGCTACCACGGCCCTGAAAAAAGAGGGCAAGGTCGCTGAGTCGTTACCGTCCTTGTCTCAAGTTGGGGTGATCGGCAGTGGCTTTATGGGGGCGGGCATCGCTTTGGTCTCGATTGATAAAGCGCAACTGCGCACGCGAATTAAAGACCTGGATCCTCAGTCGATGGCCAAAGCGATGCAATATTGTTATCGCGGCCTAAAAAAGGCGCAGAAGAAAGGCAAGTACCGACCGCGACAAGTGGAACAACGCATGCAGTATTTGTCGGCGGATACCCAATACCGAGGTTTCGATCAAGCCGATATCATGGTTGAGGCCGTGGTTGAAGATCTCGATATAAAAAAGAACATTGTCCAAGACATTCAATCCTTGCCTAATTTTAACGGTGTTGTCGCCACCAATACGTCTTCGATCCCCATTGCCGACATCGCTAGCGAGGCGCCTAATCCAGAGCAGGTTATTGGGCTACATTACTTCAGTCCGGTGGAAAAAATGCCGTTAGTTGAAGTGATCCCACATGCAGGAAGCAGTGAGAAGGCGGTTGCCACAGGCATTGCGCTCGCCAAACAGCAAGGTAAGACAGCGATTGTGGTTAAAGACAGCGCGGGATTTTACGTCAATCGCATTTTAACCCCTTATATGAACGAGGCAGGGCGCATACTGCTAGAAAATGAGCCCGTTGATTCGATTGATAAAGCGTTACTCAACTTTGGTTTCCCACTTGGGCCGATTAAGTTGATTGATGAAGTAGGGATTGATATTGGCGACAAGATCACCCCGATTTTAGTCGATAAACTCGGTGCGCGTTTTGAGCCACCGGCCATCTTTACGTCGCTGCTTAACGACAATCGCTTAGGTAAAAAAAATCAACGCGGTTTCTATCGCTATGGCAAAGGGCGCTCTGGCGTGGATAAGAGCGTGTATCAAACTTTAAATCTCAAGCCAGAGTCGGCCTTGAGTGAAAAGGAGATTGCCGAGCGCTGTGTGATGTTGATGCTCAACGAAGCGGTTCGCTGCCTCGATGAAGGGATCATCACTCGCCCTCGAGATGGAGACATTGGCGCTATTTTTGGGTTGGGTTTTCCGCCTTGTTTGGGAGGACCATTCCACTATATGGATGCGATTGGTATCAAAACCTTAGTCAGTAAGCTTAACGCGTTATCTGAGCGATACGGGGACCGCTTTAATCCGGCCGATGGGCTACTGACACGTGCAGGAAACGATGAGAAATTTTATCCGCAATAATCGCATTACTACCACTAAGTCAATCACAGGCGTGTCACCATGGCGTTTTGATTAGCACTGAGGTGTTTATTAAGCCATAAAGAGCGGCAACTCGCCGCTCTTACCTTAGTGATGACACCCCTAACACAAATGACAGTGTCTGATTCAATCAAATATGGCCACTCGACGAGATCATCTGACTTAAAGAGATAAAGCAATGCGCCTCTTATCCGAGACTGCGGTCTATACGGCGTTGTTGAAATTGGCTGATGTCTTCAATCTTAATCCCGACGTCAAGAGGTTGATCGAGCTCATGGTCGAGACCTTGGCTGTACATGACCAATCGATTGGCCGTTCTCGGTTTGAGTTCATTAACCACAAAACGCATCATATCGGCTCGGGTGAGCCCTTTGAGTTGTTCGAGTACCCTTTCTCTTTGATTAAACGCACTATCTTTATTGCCAATAGCGACCCACAAGCGTTGTGAGCGCATTTTTAACGTGGTGTCCGGCGCCGAAATTTGGTTCCAAAGTCCTTTTTTACTGCTGTGCCATTGGTAATCACTGAGCTCGAGTAAGAGCAAATAAAAAGCATTGAGAAATTCATCAATGGCATCGATCAGGATTTGCGGAGAAGCGTTTGGCGATTGCACGTACAACACCAAACCTGGGTGACGATGCATTGGCATATTGCCAGTGCCGACCATATAACCCAACTGCTGTTTGGTGCGAATTTGATGAAAAAATTCGGCAGACATTAAGTGATTGGCGAGGGCGTAAAGCGCGATGCTTTGCGGCTCGGTATTAGGGCATTGGTGATAGACGACAACCGCCGAATCGGACTGCTGACAGTCGACTTCTCGTTGATAGGTGCCGTTTCGGCCCAGCATGACCAACGGACGCAGACTTTCTTGATAAGATTGGTCTTTGATGCGCAGCGCATTTTTTAACACCTCCGCCATCTGTAACGCTTGTTGCTGCTGCCAATCGCCATGGACAAACATTTCGATATGTAACTCTCCGAGCAACTGACCGACAAAGCTGGGCAGTGATTCGACATCGACGTCATCAATCGCGTGCAGTAAAGCTTGGTACGGAGGGTTGTTCGGTTGCAATAAGCCGGCAATACCACTAAAAAGTTGCGACAAGGGGCGGTCTTGCTGGGCATTGCTCCAACTGCGTTTCAATTGTTGTTTGATATTTTCAAAGCGCTCTTGGCTAAAACTGCGCGTGGCAAATTTTTCTAAGATCACTTGCAGCAACTTAGGTTGATGTTGGCTAAAACCGGACAGGGTGAGGGTGACACCGCCTTGATGGGCATAAAGGTTATAATGCATGCCGGCAATTTCCGCTTGATAGGTTTGCTTCGCCAGCGCGTCTAGGAACATCTCAACACACAAACGGGTTTTGACAATGTTGGTGACACTGGCCACGGCATGTGGGCTATCAATGGCGATGTAAATAATGCCTTTAGGCAGCCTAAACTCCGGGTCTTGCAAATGCCAAAGGCGAAACCCGGCTTTTTCTTCGATCAACTCTGGGTGTTGAGCGTGACGGGTCAACGGCTGCGGTTCGAGTTGATCACTGATAAAGGGGTTGGGCTCGGGTAGCGCCAATGATGAATTTGCCAATCGCGCGGTGAATGTATCCCGTTGCTGTTGGCTAAATGGGGTCACGGAATAGGGGGTTTGATACCATTTAGCTTGCCGTTCGACCTTGGCCTTCGGGTGAATTAAGGTTAGGCGCACATTATCGACACTGAGCAAAGACAAGCACTGCTCGATCAAGGCGCTATCATAGCCAGACATCAGATAATCGCCCAAGATAATATCGTCGGCGTGATAGTGCTGCATATTGACCGCAAGGCGGCTGACTAAGTCGATTGGGCGAGTGGGCTCTTGAAATTGAAAAGCCGCCATCATGACTTTTTTCTTTTCCGTATAACGCCAGTCATCTAAACCGCGATCGGCAATCATATCGATGTAGTGGAAAATGTGTTGCACGATATCGTCGACGTGATGAAACCCCAGCTCAGTTAAATGACAACTTATGGTAAAGTCGCGGTAGTTGCTGCCGCTCGCCCCACCGCCGGCGACCAGCGATGTGATCCAACCTTGGTCTTTTAAGGTCATCATCAAGCTATGTTCGCCTTCATAACCAATCAGGTGAGCGATATAAGACAACGGCTTGATGCGATAATCGGCGTCGCTGCTTGGCAGAGGAAAGGTCAGTTGCAGTTTGCGCAGGTCTTTCACCGGTTGAATTTCCACCTGGTGGCCAGTGGTGAGCTCCGATGCGTAGGCAACCGACACGGTTTTGGGAAATAAGTGCTGGTTGGCGATGTGGCCAAAGTATTGCTTCGCCCATTGTTCTTGTCGCTCAAGAGGCTCGGGGCTCATCAGGGTCAGTGTCATCAAGTCAGCAGAGTAGTGTTGCTGGTGAAATTGGACGATTTCGTCACGAATACTCTGCCCATCGCGATCGTCTAATGTGGTTAAATTACCAACAGAAAACTTGGCAAAGGGGTGTGCTGGGTTAACGAGTTCTTTATTGACTTGGTAAATACGGCGATTGTCGTCTTTGAGTTTGAGCTTAAATTCTGAATCGACGGCGTGTCGCTCTTTGTCGAGTGCTTCTTGATTAAACAGGGGCGCGGTAAAAAACTGGCTAAATCGGTCCAAGCCATTGTCGAAGGCGTTATGGTCAATATCAAAAAAGTAGCAGGTGTGTTCGGTGCCGGTCCAAGCGTTGTTTGCGCCGCCGTGCTGTGAGACAAAGCTTTGAAAGTCGCCCACTTTCGGGTAGCGCTCTGTGCCTAAAAACAGCATGTGTTCGAGGTAGTGAGCCAACCCTTCACGGGAGGTTGGATCGTCAAAATGTCCGACATTCACCGCCAAAGCCACCGCGGATTTACTGGCTTGAGGTTGATGAATCAATAACACCCTTAACTGATTGCTCAAGGTAATATAATGGTATTGGTTACTGTCATTAGGGCTTTTGTGCACTAGCGATACCTCCGAGCTCAACATACTTGTCTGTTCTCTTGTTGTTATTTATGATGATAACAAACAGTCGCTGCATATTTGTTATAAAGTTGGTGCGAAAATTGTATAGAGTTTTATCGCAAAAGGTTGCTCATCCAACGGCAAAAACTCGTATTAAAACGACACTGTCAATCTTGTGACCCCTTTCCGACATTGTGGGAAAGAGTGTACGGTCAATCAGTCATAGGTCGAAGACCTAATAAGGTTATACAATGAAAATATTCATTATGCGTCACGGCGAAGCCGTTATCATGGCCAATAGCGATGCAGAAAGAGCACTTACCGACCAAGGACGAAGTGATAGTGAAAAAGTCGCGCAGGCCTGCGTACAACAAGGAATTTCTCACTTTGACAAAGTGTTAGTCAGCCCGTATTTACGAGCACAACAGACTTGGCAACAAACACAAGGCCATTTCACGTTCGGCGAGGTCATCACATGTCCTGACATCACCCCCTATGGCAGCGCCGATCAGGTGTTTGATTACGTCAACGCTCTCGCACAAGTCGAACCTATCGAGTCTTTACTTATTGTATCACACCTTCCGTTAGTTGGATATTTAGCCGCTGAATTTGTGAGAGATTTAGCCCCACCTATGTTTGTCACATCCGGCTTACTTTGCATCGATTTTCAAATTGAGAAGCAATATGGCGAGGTCATTTGGCAATTATCGCCGCAGTCGGTCGCCTGATCTTCACCTGTTTTTCACCACGCGAACAGCAAGGAGCGATTATGCTCCTTGTTCCTTTTCTGGGATCGACAACAACACCAGCAAAGCGCCCGCCCCGCCAAATTCTAAAGGCGCCTGGTGAAAAGCCAATATATCGGGGTGCTGAGCCAACCACAGTGGCGTTTTTTGTTTGAGAATGTGTTTGCCAATACCGTGTTGCACACAGGCGCAGTGGATTTCGTTGCTTTTGCAATAGGCGATCATCGCCCCAAGTTCGCGTTTGGCTTCTTTTTGCGTCATGCCGTGTAAGTCGAGAAACACATCCGGAACATAATCCCCGCGACGTAGGCGTTTGAGTTCGTAGTGAGAAACGCGATCGCAAACAAAACGCATCGGCCCTTCTTGACTGAGTAGGGGCACGTATTCGTCAGAGAAGTAAAACTCTTCGTCTTTCGCTTGGCGAGTCTGTTTTACTTGAAGTTTGTTTTTAACGTTTCTTTTTACTTCGTGGGTTATGGTATCCTGACGCAACTGTTTTACGCCCTTTACCGCCTGTTGAAACAAAGCGAAGTCGTCAATGTCTTTGGGTTCTTGTGAGCTCATAGATAGGGATTCACTTCAAAAAAATAGTTATCGCGGTATTGTAGCGCTTTTTGGAGGCAATTTTGGATAAGATTTTTGTAGAAGAAGCGGTGAATGAATTACACACCCTTCAAGACGTCATTCGTTGGACGGTCAGTCGCTTTAATGCGGCGCAGCTTTTTTATGGTCACGGGACCGATAACGCATGGGATGAAGCCGTTCAATTGGTCTTGCCAAGCTTGTATTTGCCTCTCGATGTACCTCCACACGTATTGTCATCTCGCTTGACCAGCAGTGAGCGCTTGCGAGTGATCGAGCGGGTTGTCAAACGCATTAACGACAAAACGCCAACCGCTTATCTCACCAACCAAGCTTGGTTTTGTGGCTTAGAGTTTTACGTCGATAACAATGTCTTAATTCCGCGTTCGCCAATCGGTGAGCTTATTCAAAATCAATTCCAGCCTTGGCTCACCCAAGAGCCGGAGCGCATTTTGGACTTGTGTACCGGCAGCGGCTGTATTGCAATTGCGTGTGCTTATGCCTACCCCGATGCCGAGGTTGACGCGGTGGATATCTCTGAACCGGCTCTTGAGGTGGCTGAGCGCAATATTCAAGACCACGGTCTAGAGCAACAAGTGTTTCCGCTGCGCTCTGATTTGCTCAGTGGTCTGGCCAATACGCAATACGATTTGATTGTCACCAACCCGCCGTATGTTGACCAAGAAGATATGGACAGCTTACCCGACGAATTTAGGCACGAGCCTGAACTGGGCTTGGCCGCGGGCAGCGATGGTTTGAAATTGGTCCGTCGCATTCTCGCCAACGCGCCAAATCACTTGACCGAAAACGGAATTTTGATTTGTGAAGTGGGCAACTCTATGGTGCACATGATGGATCAATACCCGGGAATCCCCTTCACTTGGATCGAGTTTGAACAAGGCGGTCACGGCGTCTTTATGTTGACCCGTCAGCAACTGCTCGATTGTGCCGATCAGTTTTCTCTCTACCTAGACTAAGTGTCGGTTTGATGCGGTAATGACGACTTGCCGCATCAGGTCAAATAGCCGGTTATAAAGGCTTTACAAGCGCAGGTATTCGCGCCACTATGACAGCACGATGAATTGATAGATTTATTGTCGATGCCACGGAGTATCGGCAATCACAACAGAGGAACTATGGCAGGAAATAGCATCGGCCAACATTTTCGAGTCACCACATTCGGAGAGAGTCACGGAATTGCACTGGGTTGTATCGTTGACGGGTGCCCACCTGGGCTTGAAATTTGTGAAGCTGATTTGCAAAGGGATTTAGACCGCCGCCGCCCTGGGACATCCCGTTACACGACGCAACGCCGCGAACCCGATGAAGTAAAAATTTTATCGGGCGTGTTTGAAGGCAAAACAACGGGCACTTCAATCGGACTCTTGATTGAAAACACCGATCAGCGTTCGAAAGACTATTCGGATATCAAAGACAAGTTTCGTCCAGGGCACGCTGATTACACCTACCATCAAAAATACGGGGTGCGTGATTACCGCGGTGGCGGGCGCTCTTCGGCACGTGAAACGGCGATGCGTGTGGCTGCGGGTGCGATTGCAAAACAGTATCTCAAAGCACAATTTGGTATTGAAGTTCGCGCCTACTTATCTCAAATGGGTGATATTGCCATCGATAAAATCGATTGGGATCAAATCGAAAACAATCCATTTTTCTGCCCAGATATCGATAAAGTGGCCGAGTATGATCAATTGATCCGCGACCTTAAAAAAGAAGGCGACTCTATTGGCGCGAAAATTCAGGTTGTGGCGACCGGGGTTCCTGTTGGTCTTGGCGAGCCGGTATTTGATCGCCTCGATGCCGATATTGCTCACTCACTGATGAGCATTAATGCGGTGAAAGGGGTTGAAATTGGTGATGGGTTTGATGTCGTGGCTCAAAAGGGCAGTGAACACCGCGATAGCTTGACGCCAGAAGGCTTTACCAGTAATCACGCTGGCGGCATCTTAGGCGGCATTTCGTCTGGGCAAGATATTGTCGCCAATATTGCGCTCAAACCGACCTCAAGCATCACCGTACCGGGTAAAACGATCGACAAGCAAGGTCAACCGACCGAGCTTATCACCAAAGGGCGTCACGATCCTTGCGTGGGTATCCGCGCTGTGCCGATTGCTGAAGCCATGTTGGCCATTACCTTGATGGATCATTTGTTGCGTCATCGTGGCCAAAACCAAGATGTGATCACCCAAACTCCGCAGATCTAATTAATGATAAAGGGCGCAGGCTTTGCGCCCTTAGTCGTTTCTTTGTTGCCCTTTACCTAAGCGTTAAAAATAGCGACAATAGCGCGCGTTTATCATTACCTTAACCCTCAATGTTATGACTCATCACTATCACGATCTAATTGACATCTTTGACCGTACTTTTTTCGACGCGTATCAGACGCGCTTAGAGTTAAGTCCTGATGAGCCGATCTATTTGCCGGCCGATGATCAGGTGCCTTACCATCGCATCTTGTTTGCTCATGGTTACTTTGCCTCTGCACTGCACGAAATTGCCCACTGGTGTGTGGCTGGCCCACAACGCCGCTTATTAGAAGATTTTGGTTATTGGTACCACCCAGATGGGCGCGATCAAAATACGCAAGCGCGTTTTGAGCAAGTGGAAATTAGGCCACAAGCTTATGAATGGATTTTATCGGTTAGTGCCGGTTTTCCATTTACCGTCAGTTGTGACAACTTAGACGGTGATTTTGAGCCCGACCGTTTGGCCTTTATGACTAAAGTACACCAAGAAGTCATGATGATTCTCGACCGCGGGCTTCCTCCACGAGTGGCTCAGTTGTCAGACGCTTTAAGGCAATTTTATGCGATTGCCCCCTTCACGAAAGACGATTTTGTCGTCCAATAAACTTCAACAAGAGAACCTTATGATTATTGAATACGAAGAAATGATCCTCGCTAAAATTGATGCGCGTATTGACAGTGCTTCTGAAGATGAACTGTTTGCTGGTGGTTATTTGCGCGGTCATGTTTCTTTGGCAGCGGCAGATTGTGAAGAAGAAGGAATTGAAGAGATCCCCGTACTCAAAGAGCGCATTGAAGCGAGTATTAACCAAGCGCGCAGTGAGTTAGCACCGGCGGACCGTCAACTGGTATTGTCTTTGTGGAAAACCTTAAGCCAAGATGATGTTCAATAAATTTGAATAACTTGGTCAAGTTTTTGCGCTTGAGCTTCAAGCCAAGAGGCGTAATCTATTTATACCGTTATTGAAAGGGAAAATGAGTATGAAAATTATCGCCTTTGGTGCCTCAAGCAGTACGCGTTCTATCAACAAAGCACTGGCTACCTACACCGCAAAGCAAATGACTGACGCCCAGGTTGAAGTATTGGATATCAATCAGTTTGAAGTGCCGATGTTTAGTGAAGACACGGAAAAGGAAATCGGTCAAGCGCCTGGAGCTAAAGCCTTTTTAGACGCCATTGGCAGTGCTGATGCGCTGGTGATCGCCTTTGCTGAGCACAATGGTTATTACCCTGCGGCGTATAAAAATTTATTTGATTGGGCCAGCCGAATTCAACGCGATGTCTATCAAAACAAACCCGCTATTTACCTAGCGGCTTCCCCCGGCCCAGGCGGTGCGCAAAATGTGCTGAAAACCGCGACAGAATCGGCGTCGTTTTTCGGCGGCCAAGTAAAAGGTTCATTATCGGTACCCCACTTTTATGAGGTCTTTGACATGGAAAGTGGCCAAGTAACGGATGAAAAGCTGCAACAAGACCTACAAGCTTTAGTGATGACGTTACCACGCTGATAGCCAAATTCAATCACACCAAAAAGCGAGGCTTCAGTCCTCGCTTTTTTAGATTTGTCCTTTAACCCGCTAGGATGCTCCGCTATTTCGTTGGATTGGTATTACAGGGTTTGACAGTGATCGCTTTGCCTTTGCGCAGTTTTCTCACCCACATACGGCTGGGGTGCAAGCGTTGTAAAACGCCGATGGGCAACGGCAACGGATCGCCACAAATTTGTGAAGCCAGCAGCTCCGCCAGCAGCGGCGCAGAAGAAATTCCGCGCGAACCTAAGCCCAGAAGCGCATATAAGTTTTCGTGATAAGGCAAGTGGGACTTTTGCTGGCTAAAAGCGTCTTCCACTTGTGTCAAATTGGAAATGTGACCGACAAAAGGTAAATGATCGCGGCTGACGCAGCGGATGCCCTGACGAGATAGATTTTCTTCGCTGTTGATCTCCTGAGGCCAGCTTTGTTCGGGCAAGCAATCAATGAGCCTCTGGCGATTTTGCTGCTGGGCAAGCGGATCAAAATCGGTATCGATATGGTGGCGGTCGTAGCTCGCCCCGATGCAGTGACGAGCGCTTGCAGGGTGGGCTGGGGTTAAATAGCCATCGTAACACAATACCTGTTTAAGTTGGCTCAGAGTCGAAGTGGTGGGGATGTGACTGACTTGGCCTTTCACTTTGCCAAGCGGTAGGTCTTGACTGAACTTAAAGCGGTCAAATTGGTGGCCATTGGCGATGATTACCGCATCGTGATAGACCCTATTTTGCTGATTTGGCGAATCGTCGCCTTGGGTTGCCAGAGTCAACTGCCAGCCTTGACCGTCTTGCTCTAACTCTGTTACTTGACAATCATAGTGAACGTCTAGGCCTTGTAACACGCATTGTGCGATGAGCTCTCGAGTGAATACTTTGGGAGAGATCCAACCGCCCAAAGGGTAGTGCAAGCTTGAACAAGGCAGTTCTAGGCCCGTGGTTTGGCAAGTTTGCTCGCGATTGTGTGCAGTGACCATAGCCTCCGGAAAGCCAATGTCAGCAATGGGCGCTAATTTCTTACTGGCTTTGTCATTCCACATTAACTGAGTCACCCCGCACCACTGGTGAGCAAAGTCAAAGCGTTCACTTGCTTGCTGGTATTGCTGCTTGGCATACAAAAAAGCCGAAGAGAAAAAGCGGGCGATGTCATTGTGTTCTGGATTCAGCAGAGGATACACCGCGCCTTGTTGATTGCCAGAGGCGCCTTGAGCCGCTTTTGGGTCTTGGCAATAGAGGGTTACTCGTTGGTTACGTCGCAATAACGATTGGACCAGCATCGCACTGGCAATGCCTCCGCCGATGACGGCGATGGAGCCCTTTTGTGTCATCGGGTCGTTGGGTAGCCAAGAGTCGCCGTTCCCCAGATCGACTCTGTGTTTGAGGAGACCTGCCAGCATCTCTCGCTTGGTGCCAAACCCTTTGACCTTTTTCATGTCAAACCCTGCGTCAACTAAGCCGCGACGCACAAAGCCTGCCGCGGTAAACGTGGCGCAAGTGGCCTCGGTCTTGGCAAGTTTGGCCATGGCAGAAAATAACGTCGGGTTCCACATGTCTGGGTTTTTACTCGGCGCGAAGCCATCGAGAAACCACGCGTCGACCAGACCAGATTGAGGTCTAGGTATTTGTGGCATGGCGTCGTGAATATCACCAAACCACAAATCAAGCGTAATTCGGCCCTGATCTAACACCAATCGATGGCAGTCAGGCATGGCGATCGGGTAGTGCGCTTGCAGTTGCTCGGCATAAGGCTTAAGCTCGGGCCAAGCTTGATGCGCTTTTTTTAAGTCACTCAAGCTAACCGGGTATTTTTCAAAACTGATGAAGTGCAGCTCAGACACCTGAGCAGTGGGGTTTTGTTGTCGGAACAGGTCGAATTGTTGCCAAGCGGCGAGAAAGTTAAGACCGGTTCCAAAGCCGGTTTCGGCAATGACAAAGCGACGATGGCCAAAATCGAGCCACCGGTTGGGAAGTTGGTTTTGTTGTAAAAAGACGTATCGGCTTTCTTCTAACCCGTTGAGGTTGGAAAAATAAACGTCGTCAAAATGCTCAGAAACTGGGGTTCCTGAGTCGTTCCACTCGAGCTGGGCATGGGATATCGGTGATTTCATAACACTTTCATCGAACTTAAGTCATAATATTGACATTGATTGTACGGATTTCTGGGAAAGCTGACCACTTTTGCCGTTTATCTTAGTTATCATTTAGCGGAATTTAGATTAATAGGAATATGACATGAAACGAGTCGTAATCACTGGTATGGGTATTGTCTCAAGTATCGGTAACAACGTCGAAGAAGTTCTCGCGTCGCTAAAAGCAGGCAAATCGGGTATCACTGCTTCTGAACAATTCAAAGAGCAGGGCTTGCGCTCTCAAGTTTGGGGTGATTTGAAAATTAACCCAGCCGAACACATCGATCGCAAAAAAATGCGTTTTATGGGTGATGCTGCAGCTTATGCTTACTTATCGATGGAACAAGCCATCGCCGATGCCGGTTTGAACGAAGAGCTAGTTTCAAATGATCGCACAGGGATTGTTGCCGGTTCAGGTGGTGCTTCTGCTTTGAACCAAGCTCAAGCGGTAGACACCTTACGCGAAAAAGGCGTTAAGCGCGTTGGTCCATACATGGTGCCGCGTACCATGTCTTCGACCGTTTCTGCGTGTTTGGCTACTCCGTTTAAGATCCGCGGTGTGAATTACTCAATGAGCTCCGCTTGTGCGACGTCGGCTCACTGTATCGGTCACGCGATGGAGTTGATTCAACTGGGTAAACAAGACATCGTTTTTGCCGGTGGCGGTGAAGAGCTTGACTGGTCGATGACCATGATGTTTGACGCAATGGGCGCACTGTCAACCAAATATAATGACACGCCGGAATTGGCTTCTCGTACTTACGATGCCGATCGCGATGGTTTTGTTATCTCTGGCGGCGGCGGTATGGTCGTGGTTGAAGAGCTCGAGCACGCTTTGGCGCGCGGTGCGAAAATTTACGGTGAAATTGTTGGCTATGGCGCGACCTCTGACGGTTATGACATGGTTGCTCCTTCTGGCGAAGGCGCTATTCGCTGCATGAAGATGGCGATGGAATCTGTTGAGTCTGTCGACTACGTCAATACTCACGGCACGTCTACCCCTGTCGGTGATGTGAAAGAGTTGGGCGCAATCCAACAAATTTTTGGTGACAACAGCCCAGCGATTTCGGCAACGAAAGCGATGACCGGTCACGCACTTGGCGCAGCGGGTGTCCATGAAGCCATTTATTCGACCTTGATGTTGGAGCACGGCTTTATTGCACCAAGTATCAATATCAACCAATTAGATGAAGCGGCGCATGGCTTAGATGTCGTCACCAGCGCTCGTGATGCAAATCTGACCACCGTTATGTCAAATAGCTTTGGCTTTGGTGGCACAAACGCCACCTTGGTGATCAAAAAGTATCAAGACTAAGCCAACGATGGTTTATTAAACAATACCCAGCCTCGCTGGGTATTTTTTTACCTCTTGCACAACTAGTGCTCGACAGCCCATGTGCTTTTTAGCACAATCGCGGTTTGTTTTATTCCAACCAACTCTCTACGGCACCGATAATGAAAAAAATACTCATTGATGAAAATATGCCCTATGCACAGGATTTGTTTGCGCAATTAGGTGAAGTGATCATGAAGCCCGGTCGTACATTGACGGCGGATGACTTGATTGATGTCGATGCATTGATGATACGTTCTGTCACTAAGGTGAACGAATCCTTACTCAGCAAAGCCAATAAGCTGGCTTTTGTCGGCACGGCGACGGCGGGGATGGATCACGTTGACCAAACACTGTTGGCAGACAAAGGCATTCACTTTACGGCGGCGCCAGGGTGTAACAAAGTCGGGGTCGCAGAATATGTCTTAAGT
>JBFGYW010000052.1:0-18261 GCA_041587235.1 Vibrio sp. | reverse complement strand
GGAATCCAAATCAGATCGACAGTGAAGAGGAAGGATTTACCGTCAAAGATGCCAATGGCACTTTATTGTCTGAGGGAGATAAAATCACCCTCAGTAAAGATTTGAAAGTTAAGGGTAGCTCACAGGTGCTAAAAATCGGAACCAAAGGCTTAATCCGAAGAATTGTTGAAGGTAAAGATCATCAGTTGGATTGTAAATTGGATGGTGTGGGTGAAATGATGGTGACGGCTGCTTTTGTTAAAAAAGCATAAAACCAGTAACGCCAAATTCAAAGAGCGGTAACCGGAATCAGGTATTAACGAGGGGAAGTTTGTCACTTCCCCTTTTCTTTATTTAGAACTGTGACTCTCTTATTGACCGTTTAGCTTTAGTTGAGAGAAGCTAACACTGTTGTAATCGCCGTTGGCTTTATCGGTTTTGAAATCACCCGTTCCAGAACAACCAGGGCCCCAAATTGGATGAGAGTCATTAACACTGCATTGTCCGTAAGCACCGGCTTTAAAATAGAAAGCGTCTTTAGCGTAGCCTTGTGGGTTGTCTTTATCATCAATGCCTTTGCTAAGGTCAATATTATAGGTGACAGTCTGATGTTTATCAGAGGTGAATGTCAGGTGCATCATTGAACCTTTAACATCGACTTTATAACTAAAAGACTCACCAAGTGCTACGCCCTCATTACCGGGATCATTGGGGTTTTCCCATGTATTGCCCCAGACAGGGTAGGCGATATCCATTCGATTCGGGTCATTTTTCGCAAGGTTTCTTTCGTAGTTCCAAAATACTGAGCCAGTATGATGGCCCGGAAACTTTTTGTAGAAAATCTTTAATGGCTCATTACCATGACCGAAACCAGATTTATCTTTGATTTGTTGCTTATCTTTTTCGGCGTGGATTTGCCCAACAACCACCGAAAAGGCAGGGTACTTTTCAGGGTACTTTGCATGTAATGAGACATGATTCACTTTTAATGTCGCCTCAAGCGTTCCGCCAATGGCGCTGAATGTGTCTGCTTGTGGGTGGCTACTTAATGCCCAGTTGTTTTTCGCGTCATGAGTACCAATTGAAAAGTCGGCTCCGCGAGCCATTTGTCTGAGCTCTGAACGCGCGTTTTTCGAGTTTTTGGTTGTGATCGCCTGGTTTTGTACTTCAAAGACCAAATGGCCTTGGTCATCGAGGTGAAAAAAATCATCATTGGAGTAGGTCAGCATCGCTACCCCTTCAATTTCATCGACTCGCCCATCTTTATTAATGTCTTGTGGCAAGGTAATTTTCCAGTTATTCATATTAAATTGCTGCCCGGGCGCACGCGTATCTGTTGAGCCGAGCACCGGTGCAGAAAGGCTACAAAGTACGGCGAGTGAAAGTAGGGTTGGGGTTTTCATGTTTCTCGTTCCTTTAGTCTTGTTGTTATTAAAAGTGTGGTTTAAAAGGATTTGTCAGAATATCGTGGTAATCACCACACTCGTCCTTAATCGGTTCTGAGAGAACAAAAAAGGCTTAGTTTTCACTAAGCCTTTTTTGTTTAAGTGTCATTAAAAGCTGTATTTCATGCCGAGGCGAGTTCTGGCTTGGCGGTCACCTGTTGAGCCATAGTCGACAGTCCAAAGTTCAACGTATGGACGGAATTTACCCATTTGATAGCCGATTATCAAACCTGCGTCCCACTCATAGTCATTGTCATCGCTGGACAATCGAACATCATCGTAGTTTTGGTTAAAGTTGATCTCATAGCCCAAGCGGATTTTCTTAAGGTCTTTGTCTTTAAACCGATAAGATCCTGTCAATGTCCACTTTCCTTGTTCTACCGTTTTACCAGCAACACTGACACTTGTACCATCGGTAAGTGTCTTGGTACCAGCACCATCAGAGTAGACTTGAAATTCATGACGGTAACGAAGCGCAGTCGTCAATCCAAAGGACGATTTATAACCCACACGAACCTGAGGCTTGTAAGTGGTTTTTTCGTCATCATCACCAAAAGTGATCGGCATACCTGGTTGTATGTACCAATGCTTATCAACAGCGTAACGAAGGCTCCAATCAAACTCTGAATCACCAGCAACAATTTGATCCCAATATTTACTGTTATCAAAGCTGTGAAATTTTTGTTCAATACTAAATGATAGTTTTAGGTCATCATTGATTCTCGTGCTATCACCAAGTTTAATCCGGTGCGCATAAGTCTCATCTTTGTGTTTGTATTCTGCGCGATAATCAAGGGTGGTGGCAGCGGCAGTGCCGGCTAAAAATGTAGTAACAACAAAGGTGGCCACTGAGGTAACAGCTTTCATAATTATTTCTCGCTCTTTATTACTTGTGGGTATCAGAAATTTTGCTTCTCTATTATGTTTGCAATATTTGACATTTCACTTAAACATCATATTGCATTAATGTATGACAAATATACTAATCAAAAACACTATATTCTGTGATATTAGTAGTATTTTAAAAGACATTTTTAACTGTCCAATCAAAGCAAGATCTCGATCACTATTTATTCATTTTAGTGATTAAAAAAATGAGAAGAATATCTCTTTTTTGATCAGTAACTTTTCTGAAGTTATTGAAAAATCAATATAACAAAGCCAACCACTAGGGTTGGCTTTCTCCATTAGAGTGTGACCGAATCACCTTTATTCGAATAAATCAGAATCTAAATCGTCAAAGTAGGTGTAGGTACCCACTGAAGAAGTATCACCGACATAAACAGCGAATAAAGTCGGGGCTCCGGTATCGTTTTCTGCTATTAAGTCATAACTTGTTCCGGAGTCATCGGTATAGGTAATGTAATCAACGCCATCGACGGTCACTGTAATGTCATAACCACTGTCATCATTGGCTTCCCAAGCGATTGTCACATCGACCCAAGTGTCTTGGGCGTAGTTGGCTAAAGCCACTTGTGAACCGGACTCATTTCTGAACTTGACCTCAGTAGAGCCAAAGACAACTTCAGTAAAGCGAGAGCTGGAACTGCCACTTTCAGACGTCCCTAGGTAGAGATAACTTGATTTTACATAACCATCAGCAGGGATATAAACCGAAGTAGAGACAGAACCACTTTCGGCAGCACCATCGGTAAAGTTTCTAGCTACAACAGGTTTGGCTTCAGTACTATTGTCATACAAATATAGGGAGTTCTCGGCTGAGTTTGCTTGGCTATCACTGATCTCCGCTAACGTAGTAGAGCCATCCACACTAGAAACACTGTATAAAGTATTGGCCGTGTCGATTTGAGTTCCTGATGTATAATCATCAAAATTGTCAGTCACATCGGAATTGTCGCTACTGTCACTGACTTCACCATCAGCAAACACAGTGGCTTCATTGGTGCTACTGTTGTAAACCGTAGACAAATCCAAGCCGTCGGCATAGCTGTCAAAATCTTCTTCTAATACGCTGGTTTCTGTACCGCTGTCACTGGAATAAATCGTGATGTTATCACCGAGGACTTCAAAATTGGTTGTCCCTGCATTATCGCCCAGCCTTAAAGCGACGACAGTCACATCACTGCCATCGGCGACCGGAAGGTTATCACCATAAGTCACGCCATTGACTGAAAATGAAAAGGCTTCTGCTTCCCAAGATACTTCTACTGATAAAGTATCGCCATTTTCAAACGTGCCCTCTGTATCGGTCAGAGTGCCTTCTGAATCGCGATAACGGATTTTACCGTCATTGAAAATCACTTCGCCGTGCAGTGACGAGGTCGAGGTTGAACTGGCGTACAGTGAAATATAAGCATTGTTACTGCTGCCATCGTCCTCTTCGGTGGTGTCTTCATCTTCTTGATAAATGACGTCCAAAGTTAGACGGCCTGTTGCAATGGAATCAACATCTGACGAGTCAGAGAGTTTGATGCGCAATTCGCCGGTGTCTTCTTCGCTACCAGCATTGTTGGTATCTTGGATCAACACATAGTTGTTGATCCCAGCTGCGGTGTTGGCCGTGCTGACGGCTTCAGTGACATCGCTGTTGTCTGAATTGTCTGTACCAGAGAAGTCGCCGGAGTTGGTGTCGGTAATGACAAGCTCGCCGTCAGTAACGCTATAGTTACCGGATAATTCCGTCACATTAGTGAGATCGCTACTGTCGCCATAGTAGTTAAAGGTGATGGTACCCGCATTTTCGTCTTCACTAAAGGTTGAGGTATAAATGGTGTAAGTGCCGAAGTTATCGTCATCGTTGTAGTACTTTTGTGTTGTCCCATCAAAAACATAGAGGTTGGGTAAATCGTCGGTTGTGGCAAATGCTTGAGCACTGGTTCCAGAAGCGTTGGCCGTCAGTTCCCAATACCCATCAGAAAGCGCACTGGCGGTGGTTGACGCTGAACTACTTGATGAACTGCTTGAGTCTTCGCTGTCACGCAGATCGGTATTGCAAGCGGTTAACAAGCCTAAAGATAAGGCGACGGCACTGGCAGTTTTACTTAGTTGGATCGCAGTTTTACTTATTGTAATCATTGTGGCTTCCCTTTGTACTCTCGTTTTGGATTAGTATTATTGTTATACAAATATAAAAAGAAGGGCAATTATTGAACACAGATATAATGATCATTCTCACATCTGAGGCGACAAGAATCGTCAATCTATTAGTTAGCTCACACTTTCACTGTCATTTTTTTGGCTAAGTGTCATGGGGTCATATATGGATGTAAAGGCCTAATAAAGGGATTAAACGATGACTTTTCCCGACAAAAAACCGCTAAATTACCAGGTACTGATGATTTAGCACTGAGGATTTTATCGCGTGATCTCGATTAGAAGTTTTATTGCTCGTGGCGATTAAATTAAGATCTGTCTCTCGTTTTACAATTTATTGACTCTATTTGTATTACAAAATCGATTATGGTTTAGTGACAATAACAGCATAAAGGCTTGTGTTATTGGGTGCTGATTTTCTTCTTTTTGCCCTGTTTCTACTGACGGTGGATGGACTGTCGAAAGTAAGATGGGCAGAGCAAAGAAAGGTGCCGTGCAAGCCGATTAGACAAAAAGAAAGGGATAACATGAAACACAGTCTGAAGAAGAACCTGATCGCTGCCTCTATTTTATTTGCCCTTACTGGCTGCGCGGCCAATGATGACGGACGTACGATCGTCACTCCAGGGCCGGTCAAAGTCACCGCCTCTAGCCACGATGGCAACGGCCCAGATCGCTTAATAGATAAGAATTTAACCACTCGATGGTCTGCCAATGGCCAAGGTGAGAGTGTGACCTTTGATTACGGTCAAGCCGTGAGCTTTAACGCCGTCAAAGTCGCTTTTCACAAAGGGGATCAGCGAACAACATCATTTACCCTCCAGGTCAGTAATGATGGTCTCCAATGGCAAACCGTATTGGATGATGTGTCTAGTACCGGAAAATCATTGGCTTTAGAGCGCTTTGATTTTCCTGAAGTAACCGCTAGATATATCAAGTACATCGGTCAAGGCAACAGTAAAAATGCATGGAATAGCGTCACTGAGTTTGTCGGCGTTAATTGCCAAGTCGATTATTGTTCAGATCAAGAACTCCCTCGCGAAGATATCTTAAAACCCGTTGAGATTACCGCGAGTACTCACGATGGTAATGGGCCTGATCGTCTATTTGATAATGATATTTCAACTCGTTGGTCAGCCAACGGACTGGGTGAATCGGCAACTTATGATTATGGTAGTGTCCACACGTTTGATGCGGTTCGTCTTGCCTTTCACAAGGGTAATCAACGTCAATCAACATTTGATATTCAAGTTAGCCGTGATGGCCAGCAATGGGAAACGGTAATTGACGGGGCGAAAAGCTCTGGAAAAGTGAATGGGTATGAGAGATTTACATTTGATGCGGTAGAAGCCCGTTATGTACGCTTAGTTGGAGAGGGGAATTCAAAAAATGCTTGGAACAGTGTCACCGAATTCGCTGCCTTAAACTGTTCGATTAACAGTTGCCCAGATAATCATATTATCACTGACGATGTCGTTGCTGCTGAAAAAGCGGCGGCGGCCAAAATGGCTAAATCCGATCAAGGTAAGAGCAAATCAGATAAAATGAAGGAACTTCGTTCTGGTAACTTTGGCGTCAAAGTACCACGACCTTGTGATAGCAGCTGTCAGTGGGATGTGCCATTAAAAGTACCGACTATTCCTGCGACTCCGAAACCGGGTAATACACCTGGGCAAAACTTTGATTTGACGACTTGGTATTTGTCTCAACCTTTTGATCATGACAAGAATGGTAAACCAGATAATGTCTATGAATGGGATTTGGCCAATGGTTATCAACACCCAGAGATCTTTTACACTGCCGAGGATGGCGGCTTGGTGTTCAAAAGTTATATTAAAGGGGTGAGAACCTCGAAAAACACCAAGTATGCACGTACTGAGATGCGCGAAATGCTCAGAGCAGGCGATAAATCCATTTCGACAAAAGGGGTGAATAAAAATAACTGGGTATTTAGCTCTGCGCCTATTGAAGATCAAAAAGCCGCCGGTGGCGTGGATGGTGTATTAGAAGCGACACTGAAGATCGATCACACGACTACCACAGGTGAACTGGGTGAGGTTGGTCGTTTTATTATTGGTCAAATTCACGATCAAGATGATGAGCCAATTCGTCTTTACTATCGTAAACTGCCAAACCGTGACACCGGTACAGTTTATTTTGCTCATGAAAATACCCTCAAAGGTACGGATCATTTCTACCCATTGGTAGGAGATATGACGGGTGAAACCGAAGACGGTATTGCTTTGGGTGAGAAGTTTTCATATCGAATTGCGGTGAAAGGCAATACAATGACAGTCACGGTGATGAGAGAGGGCAAGCCCGATGCGGTCCAGGTGGTTGACATGAGTGACAGTGGGTACGATGTCGGCGGTAAATACATGTACTTTAAAGCCGGTGTTTATAACCAGAACATTTCGGGCGATCCAGATGATTATGTTCAAGCGACATTTTATCGTCTGCACAAAACTCACGACCACTACCAGTGATGACAGGTCGCGCCAACATCAATGGGTGTAAAGTTCGATAACCACACAGCGAAACCGCTTAAACTGAAGCTCACTTGTGGGTGAACGGCCAAAAAATGCGCCTAACCGTCATGGTTTGGCGCATTTTTTATTTTATTGTCGTCATTGAGCGTGAACGATTATCCCTATCAAGTAGAAAAGTCTCCGCCCAGGATTATGACCACTTTCCGCTCAGCGGTTTGGAAAAGTGCGCTAACACGGCAATTAAACACACTTCAATTGAGGCAGCCCAAACAATGTGCCCCAGTAACTCACTCCAGAATTCATAGCCGTTTAAGTTCCATAGCCAACCGACTTGCCCATCGAGATAAGCTGGGTGGCGAAAACCGAGCGCCGGAATTAATAAGCCATGCATAACCAGCGTGATGACGATACCGTAAGCCGCGCCATACCATTTTCGTATTACTGGAAAACAACAAGAGAGGGCAATATACACAAAAGCAAAGGCGAAGCTAAATAACCAATGGTAAAGCATGACGGCACCAGGAATGGTAATGCCTTGATAAACGTAATCTAAAGAATGTGCATTGATGCCAAAGCCACCAAGCCAAGCATCAATATTGGCAGCGGGAGGCGAGAGCTCACCGGCTACTCTTGGCGGCATGTTAGATTCTGTTCCTGATTTGACTAATGAGCTAATAAAACCGCCAAACAAGGTCGCCCAAAAGAGAATTTTGCCATTAAGTAATCTGTTCATTTCTGCTTTACCTTAAAGGAAGTGTTACAAAATGTGATTTGTCTCACATCATACTCACTTAAACTTAAAAGTCATCAAGAAATGTGATCTAAAACAAAAAACAAATTTGACATATTTATTTTCTTTATATTTTATTTTTCTTGATGTGTTTTGTTTATGGTTGAACCTATGCTTAACGGCAAACAATAAACATAGACAACGCAAACGAATACTTGCTCTATGCCTCAAAAACGCAGTAAAGATACATCGAGAGGTTGATTTGATCGCACTTGGAAGATATTGTAGACGTAAATTAAATCATACAATATTACTTTAGGAGTTCGGTATGACTAAACCCGTGATTGGATTTATTGGTTTGGGCCTAATGGGCGGCAACATGGTTGAGTGTCTACAAAAAAATGACTTTCAACCTATCGTAATGGATTTAAACCAAGAAGCAGTGGATAAAGTCCTTGCTCGTGGTGGTAAAGCAGCCAGTTCTGCGAAAGAGTTAGCGGAACAAAGTGATATTGTGATGCTTTGTTTGACCACGTCAACGATCGTTGAAAAGCTGGTTTATGCCGAAGATGGTATCTTAGCGGGCATTAAAGAAGGTGCGGTACTGATTGACTTTGGTACATCCATTCCAGCTTCAACGCGTAAAATTGGCGCTGATTTAGCGGCAAAAGGCGCCGGTATGATTGATGCACCACTGGGCCGTACCCCTGCGCACGCCAAAGATGGTTTGTTGAATATCATGGCATCTGGTGATGCAGATACCTTTGCGAAAGTGAAACCCGTGTTAGACGTGCTCGGTGAAAATGTGTTTAACCTAGGCGCACTTGGCGCCGGTCATACGACCAAGCTGATCAATAACTTCATGGGAATGACCACCGTTTGTGCCATGTCTCAAGCCTTTGCCGTGGCAGAAAAAGCTGGTGTCGACCGTCAGCAACTGTTTGATATTATGTCGACAGGCCCTTCAAATTCGCCGTTCATGCATTTTTGTAAAAACTACGCAGTTGACGGTGTCAGTGACCTCGGGTTCTCCATTGCCAATGCCAACAAAGATTTGGGCTACTTTTTGGAAATGGTCAAAGATTTAGACACTCGCGCTCAAATTGCTGAAGGCACTTCTGCTAACTTGCAAGCCGCGTTCGACGAAGGCATGGGCAACGGTAACGTGCCAGAGATTTACGATTACTTTTTAAAACTGACGAAATAATTTTTCGTTTCACATTCACGCCTTCCTGCTTAGCAGCCAATACTTGTTGGCTGCTTTTTTTATTCCTTGTGGCGATTTTTACCTCTCGGCCAAACTTGGGTATCTTGACTTTATCGTCAATACGCAAAGCATAAAATAATTGAGATGACAGTGTTTGTTTTTCTCACTGGCGCTCTTGTGCTCGAATTTTGAGAGAAAGCACGATAGAGTAAGGGGTTAGCAAATGGTGAGGAAGAAGACATCGTGGGTAAGAAAAGAAAGTATGGCCTGTTATCGCAGTTGAGAGTTTGGTTACTACGCGGTGTGGCATTATTGCTGATCCTCCCCATCGTATTGGTTTGTGTATTGAAATACGTCAACCCACCGATTTGGGGCTGGCAAATTAGCCGTACTTTTTTCCCTCCTCAAGGTTACCCTGACACGTCTTTGCATCAATGGCGCCCACTAGAGCAAATCTCACCAAGCATGCCGCTATCGGTGATTGCCTCTGAAGATCAGACTTTTGCATCCCATTGGGGCGTGGATGTGAACTCCCTCATTTCGGTCATCAAAGAGAGTGGCGATGCTGGACCACAAAGAGGGGCGAGTACCATTACCCAACAAACGGCGAAAAACGTTTTTTTGTTTCCCAGTCATTCCTATCTTCGCAAAGCCTATGAACTGTATATTGCTTTGTTACTTGAGCTCATTTGGGGCAAAGAGCGCATTATGGAAGTCTATTTAAACGTGATTGAATTTGGCCCGGGCATTTATGGTGTCGAAGCGGCCAGTCAACACTATTTTTCTCGCTCTGCCCATTCGCTTAGCCGACGTCAAGCGGCGCAGCTTGCCGTGGTGTTACCTAACCCTTACCGGATGAAGCCGACGCCGATGAGTCAATATGTTTATCAGCGCACTCAATGGGTGCTTAGGCAGATGCGTAACTTAGGTGCAGTATCCTTTTAATTGGGTGTTAACGTTAATGTGACCAAGGCGGGAAGTGACACTTACTGTCTAAGTATACTGGTGTGTGTCAATGCTTTTGGTGTTCAACTAACCAAAGCGCCGCTTCTAAACGCGAGCGCAAATCGAGCTTTTTCAGCACATGACGCACGTGAACTTTGACCGTGGAATCACTAATAGAGAGGCGTTGACCGATCAGTTTATTGCTCATGCCTTTGCCGAGTAAGGTCAAAATTTCGTATTCGCGATTGGTTAAACTGTCAATCGAAGCGGTATTTTTTTTCTTGGGTTGTTGCCAAGTTTTCGCCAATACCTGGGTTAATCTATCTGTGAGGGCCAGCTTACCTAATACCGCTTGTTTGATGTTGTCGACAATGTCTTCAGGTTCCATGTCTTTAAGTAAATACCCATCCGCGCCGTATTCAATCGCGGTCAATAAGTCATCTTCGTTATCGGATACGGTCAACAATACAATTCTCGAGGCCGTGCCTTGTTGACGCAATTTTTTGGTGGTCATCAAACCATCGATGTCTGGCATGTTGAGGTCTAGAATAATTAAATCGGGCTCGTGGTGATGGGCAAAGTCGACGGCATCTTGGCCATTGTTAAATTCAGCGACCACGTCTAAGTCATCTTCAAGGGCTAAAAGTTGTGTTAACCCTTTGCGAAACAAAGGGTGATCATCAACGATCATGACAGTGGCTTTTGATTTCATTTGACTATCCTTGTCAATCATGTGGTTATTTAATCATGCCTATTTGCGTGTTAGGCATCAAGTTTTTCTTTGAGATAAGCCGGTTTAAAGGTCAATATCACTTCTGTTCCGCCGCTGTGACGATTTTGCCTCACTAATTTTCCATTGAGTGAACGACAGCGTTCTTGCATGATTTCCGTGCCGTAATGATTGAGCTTTTGCTCGCCGTTGGTGATGCCCAAGCCATTGTCCTGTATGAGCAATTGCAGGTCTTGTTGCTCAACCTGTTTAAGTTGAATCACAATGTGATCGCCACCGGAGTGACTAATGGCGTTTTGCAGGGCTTCTTTAGCGATTTGTAACAGGTGGATCTCTTCGTATGGCTCTAAGGGAATATGGCGGCAGCGATAATCGTAGTCTATGTCAAAGTCATGCCTTTCACTGACCATCTTGATGGTGTTTTTTAGTGCTTGTTCTAGCCCGTGCTCATCGATTTGTAAGCGAAACGTGGTCAGTAATTGGCGCAGTTGTTGGTAGGCGGAAATTAACCCTTCTTTCAGTTCGCTGACTGGATCCGTTAACTCCGGTGTGAGTGGCAGTGTTGTCATCACTTTTTCAATGCGAGTTACCTGAATTTTTAAATAGGACAGGGACTGCGCTAAAGAGTCGTGCAACTCGCGAGCGATGATGGAGCGCTCTCGTAATAAAGCAATTCGACGTTGTTGGTTGAGATTGTTACTCAGGTGAAAAGCCATGGCGAATTGATCGCAAATGGCAAAAATAAGGTTGTTTTGCCAAGTGTCTAACGCCTGACGATAGTGGACAACAATGTGGCCATAATGGTGCTCATCACGAGATATGCTAAAGCGTTTTTCATGCGCTTTAGGAGATGAGACATCGCGCGGTGACATAACGCTGAGGTAAGCCTCTTCACTGTCTTCAGAGGTTAAGTTTAACTCAAGGAAATGAGTTTGACTGACCGAGCGTAATTCATCGAGGATTTTTTGATAATTTAATTGGTTCTGATGAGAGTCGCTGACTTGTTGGGCAATTTGATACAAAAAAGTGAGAATCTCGTTGTTTTGTCTTAGCGCCTCAGTTTTTATTTGGATGGTCTTTTCTTGGTCATCGTGAATGGTTTGAATACTTTGATTGGCTTTGTTCAACGTATTTGCCAATAGTCCTAATTCATCATGGCTTTTTAAATTACAGCGCAAAGACCAATCTCCCCGTGACGATGCCTCTGCAACTGTGGTGAGATTTTTCAAGGGGCGAGCGATATAGCGGTGAATAGTCAGTATTGATAAAACAATTAAAACAAAAGTACTGCTTAAGGTGGCAAATTGAATCCATTTTAATTGCGCCAGCTTGTGCTCTAGCAGACTTTGATAGCCGTAGACTAAGGTATCCACATCGTTTACGAAGGATTCGAGAATCGGTAGAAACTGGTTTAAATCAAAATGCCGGTCGGCATGGGTGAGTGTGGGCTTGATCGTTTGATACCAGTCTTGGTGCACTTTGTCATAATCTCCGACTAAGCTGTGATCGCCAAAGCGCTTAAAGTCTCTTTTGAGCACCGGGTCTTGAAATTTTTGTTCGAAGTAGTCAATCAGCCGCTTAACTTTGGCACGGTTTTGTATTGAGTTATGTTGTTGTACAGCGACAACTTGGGTAGTGATGCGATAGCTCATCATTCGCAAAGAGCCGGATAAGTTAATCGCTTTACCGTCGTATTCACTCACTTGTGACATATAAATCGATGAAAAAATACTGATAAACGCCATTAAAAAAACACTGATCAACAAAGCGGTGATCCGCATAACAATCGATTTAGTCAATGTGTTCCAAAGGGTATTCAACATAGTCGCTCTCACGGGTTATTGGCGTTGATAATCGATTCTCGCTGCATTTTCTTCGCTTCAAGGATTGAGGAGTAATAAAGCTTCAAATACCGAGATAGCAAGGGCAATCATAGCCACTGACTTCCAAAATAGGACCGGGTTTTTCTTGATTAGGGGATTGCGATGATGCTTTTTAATCAAGGTTGGATTCGGCGTGGCTAGGTCTTGGATAAATTCCCCAAGGACTTGGTAACGGTGCTGCGGGTTAGGGTGTGTCGCCTTTTCAAAGACGTAATCTAGCCAAATCGGCAGATCAGGGCGTTGCAATTGTAGGCTTTGATAATGCCATTTCTGATGCCGGGCTTTCGCGATATTTTGTTGGCTTTTTTCACCAAACGGCCATTGCTGGGTTAGTAACTCGTAGCCGATTACTGCGACTGAAAACAGGTCTGATTGGGTATTGGCGTAGCAAGTGTCGATGTATTCTGGTGCAGCGTATTGAATGTCGCCAAGGGGAAGGCTGAATTGCCCGCGACTGTAGCGCTGTTCATCTCTCATTCCCGCTGCGCCAAAGTCGATAATTTTGATCTCGAGATTATCGAGTACCATGATATTTTCCGGTTTGAGATCGCGGTGAACAATATGGGCGCGTTGTAGGTATCGCAAGGCTTGGACCAAGTTGTTTAACAGTACTCTTACCTGGTGTAATTCTGCCTTTGGGTTATCAATGATCCATTGCCTTAAGGTACAACCCGGCACATATTCACAAACTTGGTACATAAACTCGGCATTGGCAGGGCTTGGGTAAATCGCCATTAATCGCCGGTTATCGAGCTGTTGACCAATCCAGTTTTCATTGGCAAATTGCGTAATTGCATCAAAGGTATCTTCATCGTACAGCGAAAGGGTTTTAATCACACGAAGTTCACTATTGAGTGTGTCTTTGGCGAGATAAACATGGCTTCGCCGCCCTTGATGCAGAATGGCTTCGATACAGAAATGGTCAAGGCGTTGACCAATCGACAATGCGGGCGGGATGGTTTTACTGTGAAATTCTCTTTGGTGCTCGAGCAGGCCGTTTTTTGCTAGGGTTTTAATATCGATGACAATGGCGCTGAAATTATCATCACTGCCGATTTGTTGGACCTGTTGTGTCAATTGTTGGCACAGCATTTGAAGTGGAAGAGGTTGAGGCTCATCGGCTTGTGAGTGATCATCGAAAGGCGCATCGCCCGATGAGTCAAGCTTTTGCGTGGTGTTGAGCGCATCGAGCAGCTGCTGAGGCTCAAAGCATTGATGAAAACCATCGGTGCTCATAAGGAGTCTGTCGCCTTGGCGCAAAACGATAGTTTGATAGTCGAGCTCTAGGTGTTCATCCATACCTAAAGCTCGAGTGAGCTGAGTTTTTTGCCCAAAGACTTTGCGATTGTGATCACGGGTTAGCTGGGTAATGGTATTTTCTCGGATCAAATAGACGCGACTGTCACCGACGTGAAAGAGGTGAGCGGTATTCGATTGAATGATCAGAGATGAAAACGTCGTGATCATACCGTTGTGGGTGAGTTGTTGGCGGCCTTGGTTGTAGAGCCATTGATTGAGGCTGGCTAAGACTTTGCGCACCGAGTGAGAGACGTCCCACGTGTTAGGCGTCGAGTAGTAGTCATTGACAAACTGGGTGGTACTCACTTGGCTCGCTTGCTGCCCGTATTCGCTGCTACTGATGCCATCGGCAATACAAAATGCTGCGCCTTTACACTCCCAATCTTGGCGAGTCTCGGGCAGTTTTACAATAATGGCATCTTGATTTTGTTTTTTGACACCGGTTTGAGTGAGGCTGCCAAATTCCATCTGGCAGTGAAAAGCTTGTGTCTTCATTGCATTCCTTGCGCAACGTCGCGATTAAAATCAATTGGGTTGTTTGGTATTAACTTTAAGTCGTTCGGTATGCCGATATCGGGTATAAAAGGTTGGATTATCAAGTCAAAAGTTCGATAGCATATCGATAATCGTCAATTGCTAGCATAATATAAAAAGCAGGGCCTACCTAGTAAGCCCTACCAAAAATTTCCATTTATTGATAATCCCTTCGCCCTTTGCTGCGGTTACATAGTGCTTAAAGCGGGCGAGGTTTAATGAGAGACATCAATTAAGGTGACACTGCCATCTTCGTTAACTTCGGCAATTTTTCCAGAGGGTTCCTCCATAAAGGCTAAAGCGATAAAACCGACGACAGCCGTGGCCGCAATGACGTAAAAGAAGGTTTGGTAGTCGACAAAAGACAATACTGTTAAGTAAGTTACGGCTCCAACATTACCATATGCCCCGGTCATACCGGCTATTTGGCCAGTCATGCGGCGTTTGATAAGCGGTACAGTGGCAAAAACGGCCCCTTCACCGGCTTGAACGAAGAAGGAACACGCCATCGCCGCAGCGACTGCAAGCCAAACGGGCCAAGTCCCATCCACATGCCCCATTAAGAAGTAACCCACGGCCAGTCCGGCGGTTAAAATCAGTAAGGTCGGTTTGCGACCAAACTTATCCGAGATCAGTCCTCCACCTGGGCGCGACATCAAGTTCATAAAGGCATAAGCCGACGCCACCATACCGGCCACGACCGGTGACAGTTCAAAGGTGTCCGAGAAAAACAGCGGTAACATGGAGACCACAGCCAACTCTGAGCCAAAAGTGGCGAAATACAGCACATTAAGCACCGCAACTTGTTTAAATTTGTACTGATGAATGGGTTCAACGGGCGTGGTAAAGATGGATTTATTTACTTTCCAAACTTGGCCTGCATCGATGATATACAAGACAACCAAGCCAGTATAAATAGCGTTCACAACCCAAGTGTCTAACATGCCGATACCACTAGGTGACAGTTTCCAAGCCAGCAAAGCGAGAACGGCATACATGGGGATTTTCATTAACAATAAAAAGAATAAGTCACCTTTTGATGTCACTTCCATCGCGGTTAAGTGTTTAGGTCGAAAATAGGTCGCTCCTTTTGGAGTATCCGTAACGTTAAAGTAAAACACAAACGCAAACGCCAAACTCATCAGCCCAGTTATGGCACTGGCGTAACGCCAACCATCGTCTCCACCAAATAACACTGCGACTGTTGGGAGAGTAAAGGCTGCTGCAGCTGAACCAAAGTTTCCCCAACCGCCATAAATGCCTTCAGCGGTACCAAGTTGATGATGTGGGAACCATTCTGAGACTAAGCGAATGCCAATTACGAAGCCTGCGCCGATAAAGCCAAGTAAAAATCGTGCAATGGCCATTTGGGTAAAACTGTCTGCAAAAGCAAACATAAAGCAAGGTAATGAACAAATAGCTAATAGCGCAGAGTAAACAATACGCGGGCCAAACCGGTCGGTGAACATGCCGATTAGGACTCTGGCTGGAATGGTTAGTGCGACGTTTAAGATCAATAACGTTTTGATTTCTTCAGTTGTTAGACCAAGAGAGGTTTTGACCATTTGCAGTAAAGGCGCAAAATTAAACCAAACGACGAAGGTGATGAAAAAAGCGATCCAACTCAGGTGCAGCACCTTCATTTTTCCGCTAAAAGAAAACAGAGAAAATTTATTATCCATAATAGATGGTCCGTGATGATCTGATGTATCTACTTCCGTTGCTCTCGGTTACGTCAACGGAAGACAAAGGTTAGGCATAGACCTCTTGTGGTACTGCCACGTGGATCTTTCCTTGTTCGAGTTTGACGTCAAAAACAGGAATCACCACATTGGGCTGTTCAAGGCATTGGCCCGTCGTCAAGCTATAATGTTGCTTGTATAAAGGCGAGGCAACACACAGCTGATCACCAATCGAGCCAATAATGCCACGCGATAGCACATTGGCCTCGCCGATGGGATCGTAGTTGGAGATGGCGTGGTAACTCTGGGTACGCTGGCTGAAAAAAATCGCGACTTGATGGCCACCGACTTTGGCACACACACCCGAGTTTGGGCTGATATCGTCGCTATTACAAATGGTTATCCAATCGCTCATAGTTCGCTTCCTTAACGGTTTTCATAGTCTGTTGCTTATTTTTTGGATGAATGCGTTTGGGCGGCCAGCGCTTATTTTTACTTGACCGCCTGCAGTAGGGTTATTCAACGCTGATGACATCAATAACCAGTTCGTCTTTAGGGTTGGCGGGAAATTTTTGCTCGCGAACCGTTTTGAACGACAAATGGCTGTCACGCTCTGAACTGTTGATAAAGTGTTGGAAATGCTTGAGTTTTTCCGGAGATTCCAAAGTCGTTTTCCACTCACACTGATATTGACCTAAGGTCGCGTCCATCGATTGCTCTAACTCGTCGGCCAAACCCAGTGAGTCATGAATAATCACCTCGCGCAGATATTCGATGCCACCTTCGAGGTTTTCAAGCCACACTGAGGTGCGTTGTAAACGGTCGGCGGTGCGAATATAAAACATTAATAAACGGTCGACGTACTTCACTAAAGTTGCATTGTCTAAGTCAGAAGCAAACAAGTCTGCGTGTCGTGGTCTCATCCCACCATTACCGCAAATGTAAAGGTTCCAGCCTTTGTCAGTGGCGATAATGCCAATGTCTTTTGATTGTGCTTCGGCGCATTCACGAGTACAGCCTGAGACACCGAATTTGAGTTTATGAGGTGATCGAAGACCTTTGTAGCGATGTTCAAGTTCAATCGCAAAGCCGACACTGTCATCAACGCCGTATCGGCACCAAGTGCTACCAACGCAGGATTTAACCGTACGCAGCGATTTGCCATACGCGTGGCCCGTTTCCATACCAGCGTCAATTAATCGTTTCCATATGGCGGGTAGGTCATTGAGTTGGGCTCCAAACATATCAATGCGCTGACCACCGGTGACTTTGGTATAAAGGCCGTAATCCCGTGCGACTTCGCCAATAACGATCAATTTATCGGGAGTGATTTCACCACCAGGGACGCGAGGCACAACGGAATACGTGCCATCTTTTTGCATATTGCCTAAAAAGATGTCATTGGTATCTTGCAGTTCTAGGTGCTCTTTTTTGAGAATGTAATCATTCCAGTAAGAGGCGAGAATCGATGCCACAGCCGGTTTGCAAATTTCACAGCCAATCCCTTGACCGAATTGCTCTAAGACTTGATCAAAGGTGGTCAATTTGTTTACTCGAATCAGATCGCTCATCTCTTGGCGTGAATACGCGAAGTGTTCGCACAAGTTGTTGTTCACTTCCACGCCCAGTTTTTCAAGTTCGCTATCCAGAACTTGTTTGGCCAGTGCACTACAACCGCCACAGCCAGTAGAGGCATTAGTGGATTCTTTTAGGGCTGCCATAGTCGTACAGCCAGCACTGACCGCGTCTTTGATACACCCTTTGGTGACATCAAAGCAGGAACAAATCACGGCGCTATCTGGTAGGCTATCGACGCCAATACCGCCGCCTTCTTCCGCGACATTGTTGAGGATCAAAGTCGATGGTGATGTTGGTAAAGGCAAGTCATTTTGGCGTATTTGCAGTAAGTTGCCATACGCTTCAACATCACCGACCAGCACAGCTCCGACGATTTTCTTTTTGTCTTCTGAGACAATTAACCGCTTGTACACTTGATCTATGTCGTCTTTGTAGGTATAGGAAAGGGCATGGTCGGTTTTGCCGTGTACCTCACCAATACTGGCCACATCAACACCTAATAGCTTGAGTTTGGTGCTCATGTCAGCGCCGACAAAGGTCAGTTCATCTTTGCCCAACAGGTGCATGGCCGCGACTTTGGCCATTTGGTAACCAGGTGCCACCAAGCCAAAAATTTGATTTTTCCACAAGGCACACTCGCCAATGGCGTAGATGTCTTCATCACTGGTTTGGCAATAATCATTAATTACAATACCGCCGCGCTCGC
>JBFGYW010000051.1:0-18364 GCA_041587235.1 Vibrio sp. | reverse complement strand
TTTGGGCGGCGTTTTGTCTAAGTAGGGGTCACGCATCAAGCGGCTTAATAACGGTGTGATGGTTTGACCTTGCTTAGCCCACTCTCCGTGCTCATCATAGGGCTTGCCAATGTGGTATTCACACCAAGCATCCATCAGCATATTGCCAGGCCCAGTATCGTAACCGACAATACTGCCATCGGCCGGCAAAACCGTGATGTTGGCAATGCCACCAATATTGAGGATTACTTGAGTCGAGGTTTGCGCAGGGAAAATCGCGCGGTGAAAAGCGGGAACCAGTGGCGCGCCCTGGCCGCCTAACGCCATGTCTTTGCGACGAAAATCCGCCACGGTATCGATGCCGGTTTCGACTGCGATGATATTGGCATCTCCGAGTTGCATGGTAAATGGGGTACAGCCGTCAGGTTGATGATAGACGGTTTGTCCATGGCTGCCGATGGCACAAATTTGCTCGGCGCTGACTTGTGCCTTATTGAGTAATTGCAATACGCTGCGAGCAAATAAATGCCCGAGGCGGTGGTCGAGTTCGCCAATAAATGGCAAATCGGTCGCTTGCCCTTGGTTGATCGAGAGAATGTGGCGTTTGATGTCCGCAGGCATGTGGGTTTGGTGGTGAGCAATCAACTGGTATTGCGGGGTCGAAAAGTCGACCAATACCGTATCAATGCCGTCTAAGCTGGTCCCTGACATAATTCCTATATACAGCGCTGTCATTGATTTTTCCTCGGCATAACTCAAAGGGCGTTTTTTGTGGCTTCTGACGAGATATTATCACCAGTTGTGATACATTACCTTCGTTGCTTCAATAGCATAGAACGAAATCGAACAATGTGAAAGCTAAGGCTTTAAGAGGGGAAATATGGGACCGTTGTGGATTGATGTTGCAGGCTATCAACTCAGTGAACAAGAGTGCTGGCGCTTACAGCAGCCGATTGTCGGTGGAGTGATCCTCTTTGCCCGCAATCACCAAAACAGTGAACAGCTCAAAGCCTTGACGGCAGAGATACGTCGCGTGGCCAAACGGCCCATTCTAATTGGCGTCGATCAAGAAGGAGGGCGGGTACAGCGCTTTAAAGCAGGGTTTACTCGTTTGCCAAGCGCCTTTGACTACCACCAATACGACAATGGTCTTGAACGCGCTCAAGCCGGTGGCTATGTGATGGCCCGTGAGTTACTTGGCCATGGTATTGATTTGAGTTTTGCCCCGGTGCTCGATGTCGGGCAACAGTGCTTGGCGATTGGCGATCGCAGTTTTGGCGAGCACGTCGACGATGTTTGCCGTTATAGCCAAGCGTTTTTAAAAGGAATGAAAGCGGCGGGAATGGCGACCACGGGCAAACACTTTCCCGGCCACGGCGGCGTGTTGGCAGATTCTCATCTCGAAACCCCGTTTGATCATCGCGACAATCTGTTTGAGACCGATATGCAAGTATTTAAGCATCACATAGAGCAAGGGATACTCGATGCCATGATGCCGGCCCATGTCGTCTATCCGCACTATGATTCCCAACCGGCGAGCGGTTCAACTTTTTGGCTCAAAGACGTTCTAAAGCAACAGCTCGGGTTTCGCGGTGTGGTCTTTTCCGATGACTTAGCGATGGAAGGGGCGAGCTTTATGGGCGGGCCGGTTGAGCGCGCACGTCAAGCACTTGCTGCGGGGTGTGACATGATTTTAGTCTGCAACGATCAGCAAGCCCAACAAGCGATTATCGATGAGCTCGCTTACCATGAGGTTGCAAATGCGTCGGCATTGTTGTCTGATGCCACTCTATGGATGAGTGACTTTCGAGTTTGCCCACGCTGGCAACAAGCACAATCGTTATTACTTGAAGTGTAAATAATATTTTACATCAATGTTTTTTATTGTTTACGGTTGATTTTATTTTTAGGCCTGTTATCTTGTTTTCTATCTTAATCGCCTAAGTCGTGGTACTTAGGGTGTAAAAAAATATATACAGGCCGGTATCATGAGAAAAAGTGAATTGAGTGACGTTAATATTATTGATGAGCAAATTTTAATTACGCCCGATCAATTAAAAGCCAAAATCCCATTAAGCCATTCTGCTAGACAATTTATTGCCCAATCGCGCAAAACCATTGCCGATATTATTCACAAGCGCGATCACCGTTTGTTGGTGGTGTGCGGTCCGTGTTCTATCCACGATATCGATGCTGCAAAGGCATATGCCAAGCGTTTAAAAGCTTTGTCAGAAGAGTTGGGCGATCACATTTACTTAGTAATGCGCGTTTACTTTGAAAAGCCGAGAACCACCGTAGGTTGGAAAGGATTGATCAACGATCCTCACCTCGATGGCAGCTTTGATATTGAGCACGGTTTACACATTGGTCGTCAGCTATTGGTCGACCTGGCCGAAATGAACATTCCTTTGGCCACAGAGGCCTTAGATCCTATCAGCCCTCAATATTTGTCGGATACTTTCAGCTGGGCGGCAATTGGCGCTCGTACCACGGAGTCGCAAACCCACCGCGAAATGGCCAGTGGCCTGTCTATGCCGATTGGTTTTAAAAACGGCACGGATGGCAGTTTGTCTACGGCGATTAATGCTATGAAAGCAGCCGCTTCAGGCCATCGTTTTATGGGCATCAGCCGCGAAGGTCAGGTGGCACTTTTGACCACACAAGGCAATGAAAATGGCCATGTGATTTTGCGCGGTGGCAAACAAACGAACTACGACTCAGTGTCGGTCGCCGAGTGTGAACAAGAAATGCAAGCGGCGAACTTAGAGCCTTCGCTGATGGTCGATTGTAGCCATGCCAACTCTCGTAAAGATTACCGTCGTCAACCCTTGGTGGCAGAAGATGTCTTCCACCAAATTCAGCAGGGTAACCGCTCGATTATTGGCTTGATGATTGAAAGCCATTTGAATGAGGGGAATCAGTCGGCGGATCAACCCTTTGACCAAATGGAGTATGGCGTGTCGATTACCGATGCTTGTATTAATTGGCAGTCGACAGAGACATTGTTAAAACAAGCGCATACTGATCTCGCCAACGCATTGGTTGAGCGTTTGCCAAAGGTTTAAGGAAGACGTTGACATGGCAGTAGAACTAGCGGCATTGCGAGAGCAAATAGACGCCGTCGATAAGCAAATGATTGATCTGTTGGCGCAGCGCTTGGCATTAGTTGAGCAGGTGGGCGATGTAAAAAGTCAGCACGGTCTGCCGATTTATGCCCCGGATCGCGAAGCGGCGATGTTGACCTCAAGGCGTCAAGAAGCAGAGCAAGCCGGGGTACCCGCACAGCTTATTGAAGATATTTTACGTCGTACGATGCGCGAGTCCTATGCCAGTGAAAAAGATGCTGGGTTTAAATGCTTAAACCCAACGCTTGGCTCTGTGGTGATCATCGGCGGTCACGGGCAGCTTGGCGGCTTGTTTGCCAAAATGTTTCGTTTGTCGGGTTATCAGGTTGAGGTGATCGGTCGAAATGATTGGCATCAGGCCGATGAGCTGTTGAGCCAAGCCGGTTTAGTGGTGGTCAGTGTGCCGATTGACTTAACCACTGAGGTCATTGGCAAGCTCAGTCAATTGCCTAAAACGTGCATTTTGTGTGATTTGACCTCGGTGAAATCGGCGCCTTTAGAAGCGATGATGGCGGTACACTCTGGACCGGTTGTTGGCTTACATCCTATGTTTGGCCCGGATGTGCCGAGTTTGGCCAAGCAGGTGATTGTGCATTGCCAGGGCCGTGACGAACAGGCATACCAGTGGTTGTTAGCGCAATTTTCGATTTGGGGCGCTAGCTTGTGTGCGATGGAGGCCAAGGCACACGATGAAGGCATGACGCTGATCCAGGCTTTGCGTCACTTCACCTCTTTTGCTTATGGCTGTCACTTGCGCCAAGAAAATCCAGATTTAGGCACCTTATTGCAACTGAGCTCGCCAATATATCGCTTGGAGTTGGCGATGGTTGGTCGCCTCTTTGCTCAGGATCCAAACCTCTACGGTGATATTATTTTGTCGTCCGAGGCGAATATCGAGATGATCAAACGCTTTTATCAGCGCTTAGGCGAAGCGGTGGCGATGTTAGAGCGTCGCGACAAGCGCGCTTTCGTCGACAGCTTTAATCAAGTCAGCGAATGGTTTGGTGATTACTCGCAGCACTTTATGAAAGAAAGTCAGAACTTGTTAAAGCAAGCCAATGACTCGATCCATCGAGCTTAATCCGCTTGGTATTCATTTGAAGCAAGAAAAACCGCCAATGTGCGGTTTTTTTTGTTTTGAGTGGGCAAGGTATTTGATTCGCGTTTAGCGTGTGCTGTCGGCAGTTTCTTGGGCAAGGTCGACTTCGGTATCGCCTTGCTGGTGGGGCACTAAGCGCGATTGCAGTCTCACCACGTTGTCTATCAAATTGACCAAGGTGGGCCATTGCACTTTATTTTCTTGTTCAAAGAGCGGGGTAAAGTTTTCTGGACTCCATTCAATAAAGTGAATTGGGTCAAGAGCACGGCCAAGAAAACGCACTTCAAAATGCAAATGGGGGCCCGTTGAACGACCGGTATTACCACAGATTCCAATCACATCGCCTTTCGACACAAACTGGCCTGATTTGGCCTTAAACGATTTCATATGAGCATATAAACTCATAAAACCAAACGTGTGACGCACAGTGAGATAATTGCCATAACCTTGATTACCAGGACGAATGGTTTCAACCACCCCATCGGCGGCGGCGTGAATGGTTTCGCCGGGTTGACAGGTTAAATCAATACCGCTGTGAAAGTGACGTTGTTGAGTGACCGGATTGATGCGCGAGCCAAAGGGGGAGGAAATCCGGCCATAAGAGACGGGACTGTCGTTGGGCAACAAGCGAAATAAAGTGGCGCGAACGGCGGAGTCAATGGCGGCGGTATCGACACGCGTTTCTAAATCGACAGGGGGCGTATCTTGATCGGGCTGTTGTAACCCCAGTACCAATTCAACTTCATCCAAACGTTCAACCAGTCCATCGAGTTGTTGGTTTTTTACTTCGAGTTCTTGATTGAGCTGCTGGTTGTCTTTTGTGGCCGCGGACAGTTGTTTCTGATTTTTGGCCAGTTTACTCTGGGTGTTGGCCAATTGATCTTCGAGTTGGCTGATGGTTTGATTCGCCGCTGACTGACTGAGTGTGGTTTGAAAAATACCCCAAGCGACGGCGCCAAGGACTGCGGTCAACATCACTAAGAGAACCAATAGACGCAAGCGACTGCATGAATAAGACACCATCCCTTGGCGTGTTGGTATTTGAATGAGCAGTGTGTTTTTCATGAAACCTGACTATGTGAAATCAAAAAACTGGCCCGTTGCCAAGACAAGGGCTGGTATTGTAGAGAAAATAATGGATTGGTCAATAAAGAAACAGTGAGTGTTGGGTTAATTCTCACCCTGTTGGCGCTTAGTGATGAAAAAAGCGGCCCGTAACTAGGCCGCTTTGAGTGTTCAACGCGAGAGATAGGTTCGCATTGTCAGTGCTTTTTAAGATAAGGGCATTACTTGGTGATGCGCTTGTACTTAATGCGATGTGGCTCTGCTGCCTGTGCACCGATCGTTGCTTTGAGCCATTCCATGTACTCGGTATAGTTACCTTCGTAGAAGTTTACTTGCCCTTCATCGCGATAGTCGATGATATGGGTGGCAATGCGGTCGAGGAACCAACGGTCGTGCGAGATCACCATGGCACAACCCGGGAACTCGAGTAGAGCTTCTTCTAGGGCGCGCAAGGTTTCGACGTCTAGGTCGTTGGTCGGTTCATCGAGTAGCAACACGTTACCGCCAGCTTTGAGCAATTTTGCTAAGTGAACACGGTTGCGTTCACCACCGGACAATTCGCCAATCACTTTTTGTTGGTCTACGCCTTTGAAGTTAAAGCGTGAACAGTAAGCGCGAGCCGGGATCTCAAAGTTGTTGATCTTGATAATATCGGCACCTTCTGAAATCTCTTGGAATACCGTATTGTTATCATTCATCGAGTCTCTAAACTGTTCAACCGAAGCCAGTTTCACGGTTTCGCCGAGTTCAATGGTGCCTGAATCTGGGGTTTCTGTGCCGCTGAGCATTTTGAACAGGGTCGATTTACCCGCGCCGTTGGCACCGATGATCCCAACGATTGCGCCTTTCGGGATGGAGAAAGAGAGGTCATCAATCAGCACACGGCCATCGAAAGATTTGGTGAGGTTGTTCACTTCAATGACTTTATCTCCAAGGCGTTCACCTGGCGGGATAAAGAGCTCATTGGTCTCGTTGCGCTTTTGGTGATCCGATGTTTGCAACTCTTCAAAGCGAGCCATACGCGCTTTAGATTTGGCTTGGCGTCCTTTGGGATTTTGTCGCACCCACTCGAGCTCTTTTTCAATGGTTTTTTGGCGTGCTTTTTCTTGAGAGGCTTCTTGTTGTAAACGGGCGTCTTTTTGCTCTAGCCAAGAGGTGTAGTTACCTTCCCAAGGGATCCCTTCACCGCGGTCAAGTTCTAAAATCCAACCTGCTGCGTTGTCGAGGAAGTAACGGTCGTGGGTAATCGCCACAACGGTCCCGCTGTAATCGACTAAGAAGCGCTCTAACCAAGCGACGGACTCGGCGTCCAAGTGGTTGGTTGGCTCGTCGAGTAACAACATGTCGGGTTTTTCAAGTAATAAACGGCAGATGGCCACGCGGCGACGTTCGCCCCCGGACAAATGGGCAATTTTTTGATCCCATTCAGGAAGGCGTAGAGCATCTGCCGCGCGCTCGAGCACATTGTCTAAGTTGTGGCCGTCTTTTGATTGAATGAGGGCTTCAAGTTCGCCTTGTTCTTTCGCCAGAGCATCAAAGTCTGCATCGGGCTCGGCATAAGCGGCGTACACTTCGTCGAGGCGCTTAAGGGCATTGGCAACATCCGCTACGGCTTCTTCAACAATTTCGCGTACGGTTTTGCTCTCGTCGAGGATCGGTTCTTGAGGTAGGTAACCGACATTGAGACCAGGTTGAGGACGGGCTTCGCCGTCGATGTCGGTATCGATACCCGCCATGATGCGCAATAAAGTTGATTTACCTGCACCGTTGAGGCCGAGAACACCAATTTTGGCTCCCGGAAAAAAGCTCAGCGAGATGTCTTTTAAAATTTGACGTTTGGGCGGCACAACTTTGCTCACCCGAGACATAGTATAAACGTATTCAGCCATGGCCGATGGTTCCTAAAATGAATGCATTCAAGGGGCTCATTTTATACCAAACCAAGGGAATTTGTTACTGTTGACAAGGGGAGCTCAGTGATTTTTCGCAAAATTCTTGCTTTAAAGAGAAGGGGACACGGGACGAGAAAAAGTCGATGTGAGTAGGGTGGCAAAATGTCAGTAAACGTGTTTGTTGATTGGTAAAGTGATTGTTTAATGGTAACTTAAGATTAGGTTGTGAGTGTTATTGCGTATAAGTGGTGGCGATTGACATTGTTTGCCACCCTCATGTCAAAACCGTGACATTGACAAAGATAAAGTCATTAGGCTGATGGATTTTACTATCCCAAGTTCAAAGGATTGGAGACGCATGAACTCAAATTTTTCTAAAAAGTGTTGGTCGATAACGCTGAGCATGAGTGTGCTGCTGTCGGCGGTGCCGATGGCGGTGAAAGCGCAAAGCAGCGATGATCTAGAGCGCCAACGTCAGCAGTATCAACAAGCACAAACTTTGCTCGATGAATCGTCTTATCGCGCTTATCAACAGTTGCGCACTTCTCTTGATGATTATCCCTTGACCCCGTATCTTGACTACCGGTTTTTTCTGAGTGATTTGAAAAACAAATCCGCCGAGGAGGTGCAAGATTTTGTCACGCGTTATCGCGCTTTGCCTTTTTCAGCCAACATCAAGACGCGGTATTTGAACGCCAAGTATCAGCAGCAAGATTGGGCTTCAATTGCTGAGCTGTACGAGGAGACAGCGCCGCGCGGACAGCAGTACCAATGCATCTATTACACCGCGAAATGGAAACTCGGTCAGCAAGCTGAAGCCTTCGCTGGCGCGAAAAAACTGTGGCACAGCGGGCAAAGTGTCAGCCAGTATTGCGATGAATTATTCGCAGCGTGGCATGGCGCGGGGCTTCGTACTGAACAAGAGGTTCTCGAGCGTTTTGTACTGACGTTCGAAAGCCGCAATGTGTCACTCATGCTCTATCTTGCCAAGCGCTTAAGTACTGAAAAGCAGCAGCGCTGGTCGAGCCAGGTGATTGAGCTCTATCAGCACCCCGAGCGTTTAACCACATTGGCTAAGGCGATTGCGGCCCATGACCAAGGAGAGCGTATCTTGATCAGTCATGTGTACCGATATGCGCGTATGGATGACGATAAAGCGTATCAACAACTGATGTGGCTTGAAAAAGCCAAGCTCATCAATCGACGAGCGCGAAAAGAATTGGCCAATTACATCGCCGGGCGGTTACTCGATGACAACGGCGAGTTAAATCAATGGCGTGATAAGACCATTGCCGCCAGTGGGGATGATGCTTTGGTGGAGCGGCGTTTTCGCGTTGCCGCCACTCAAGAAACCTGGACCGCAATGCAGTATTGGATAGACAAATTGTCCGATGAAGCGCAGCAAACGACCAAGTGGCGTTATTGGTTGGGGCGGACTCAAATGGCCTTGGGTGAAACAGAAAAAGGCGAAAAAACCCTCTCTTCTGTCTTAGGTCGACGCAATTTCTACAGTGTCGCCGCCGCAGATGCCCTCAACGTGACGCCAAAGATCAGCGCCTCGACCTTGAACTATCAGCCGCAAATGATCAAACCGTATCACACTGCGCTCACGCGGATTAAAGAATTGATCGACGTCGATAAAATCAATGCCGCCAAAAGTGAGTGGTATTGGTTATTGTCGCGAGCTAGTGAGGATGAAAAAGCCATGTTAGCCGGGTATGCGGGCGAGCAGCATTGGCATCACCTTAGCGTGTTCGCCAGTATCCAAGCGAAGCTATGGGATAATATGCAACTCAGGTTTCCGATTGCGCATCAATGGTGGTTTAACTTTTACAGTGAACGCAATCAGTTAAATCCGATCACCTTAATGGCTTTGGCTAGGCAAGAAAGTGCGTTAGACGTCACCGCTCGCTCTCCGGTTGGCGCACGTGGTCTGATGCAAATTATGCCGGCTACGGCGCGTCATACTGCCGACGCTTTTGAGTTGGACTATCAAAATAGCGATCAGTTATTCGACGTGCAAAAAAACATTGAAATCGGCAGCCATTATTTTAAAGAACTGATGGATCAATATCATAACAATCGCATTTTTTCTTTAGCGGCCTATAATGCAGGTCCCTCTCGCGTGACTCGCTGGGTGAAGCGAACCGGTGGTCAAGTTGATGCTTATCGCTTTATCGAGTCGATCCCCTTTCGCGAGACGCGTGGTTACGTGCAAAATATTTTAATGTTTGAATTGTATTACCGTGATAGGCTCAATCAACCCGGTCCATTTTTGACTGAGCAAGAGCAACAAGAACGATATTGATAGTTAGGAAATCTTATGTCCTCAAACCCTGATTTTACCCAGTGGCAAGACGTCTTAGAGCTAGTGAAAAAAAACATCAACCAATATGATGAGCTCGACCTTCTTACTATGTTGATGAGTGCCGATGAGCGGCAGACGCTCATTTCTCGAGTCAATATTTTTAATGAGTTATTAAAAGGCGACTTGTCACAAAGGCAGATCAGTCAGATGCTGGGGGTAGGGATTGCTACCATCACTCGGGGCTCTAATGAGTTAAAGTCGTGTAGCGAGGAGCAAAAGCAGCAGTTGCGCGCATTATTGGGTGAGTGATCCCCCTTCTTTGTTTTGGGGCAGTCAATATAAAATGGGCCAATCGATGGCCCATTTTTGTTTTTGATCGCTTGGTACGACCTGACGGGTTGCGCGATGAATTACGCTCTTAACGCTGATCTTATTGTGGCGCTAAAATCCCCCGTTATTGAGCGCTAAGTTGGTCTGGGTACCATTGCGGGTTGATAAAAGGGATCAATGCCAGGAGTAAGGCTTGCTGATAGACCGAACTGCGGGTGAGAACATTGTTGGTCAACAGCCCAATGGCACCGCCTTTTTGCTTGATGTTGTGAACGGAAAACAACTGATCCATCACATCGCCTAATTCAATCCCTTGAGCGAGCAAAGCCAGTACTTTTGGCGGTAATGGTAAACTCGATGAACGCGACTCCCCCCGTTGTGTCGCAGACTCAATGACCATCCAAGCATAGGTTTCTGTGCCTTCAATACCCGCTTCAAGACCGACGTAAAAATCGGCGTCGGCAACGGCGATTTTGGCATTGCGAACTCGATTGCGAGCACCGAGTAAGGTTTCTTGATCGCTCATCGGTTGTGCGGAGACTTCACTGGCGACATCAACCCCTTCAAAATCAAATGACTTTGTAGGAAATGCTTGGCCAAAGGCTTGTTCTACCGCCTGAATTTTGGCCGGGTTTAAAGAGGCGATAATGACTTTAGACATACTTGGCCTCATTGCGCTTCATGAATGGTTGTCGGTTTGATGTTGTCGCTGGGGTAACAGCCCAATACTTTGAGGTGGCGCGTCAACTTGGTCAGCTCTTCGATCACTTGTTTCATGGTGTCAGAAGCGAGGTTGGCTTCGATATCGAGGTAAAACATTTCTTCCCAAGGGTTGCCCATGATCGGTCTCGATTCGAGTTTAGTCATGTTAATGCCATAGCGCTGTAATACCAACAATACCTCGACTAGAGAACCGGCTTGATGAGCGGTAGACATAATAAAGGTGGTTTTGGCTGGAATTTGTAGCGAGACTTCAACCGGTTTGCGCGCCACGACAATAAAACGGGTATGGTTTTCGGTTTGGTTGGCGATATCGCCTTTGATCGGCTGTAAGCCGTAGAGCTTACCGCTCGAGGCATTGCCAATTGCGGCGACGTCTTCTCTGTCTAGTTCGCGGACCATTTTCATCGCATCGGCGGTGCTAGTACAACTCTTGAGTTCGATCCCTTGTAAACGGCTTAAGAACTCACTGCATTGCTGGTGAGGTTGCGGGTGAGAATAGAGGGTTTTGATCCGTTCAAGAGGCAATTCTTTTGTGGCCAGTAGGCAGTGCTCAATGGGCAAGCTCAATTCACCGACAATGTATAATGTCGTGCGCTGTAGCAGATCATAGACTTCGTTGATCGAGCCTGAACTGGTATTTTCAATCGGCAATACGCCGTAATCCGCATGGCCAGATTCAACCGTTTTGGTGACATCTTTAAATTCTTGGCAGCTGATTTCGGCTAACTCGATGGCCTTACGGCTGAAGTATTCACGACTAGCCAAGTGGGAATAAGAGCCTTGAGAGCCTAAAAAGGCCACGCGTGAAACCGGTTTTCTGCTCAGTTCTGGGTTGGTCAGGTTCTGCAAGTAGGCTTGCTGAAGCAACACGGAATCTTCGATGATAGTGTGAAAGACCTTGGTAATGTAAGGCGCGTCTAATTGATAGTTGTCTTTGCCATTGTGAATCAATTTGACCAGTAACTGCTGCTCGCGCAGTGCATCGCGAACGGGTTTGGAGGTTTGGACTTTGCTCTTGGCCACTTCGAGACTTAACTCGCGTCGTTTAGATAACAGTTTTAAGAGATTGTCGTCGAGTTCATTGAGTTGCAGACGAATATCGTCAAGTGATAGTGAGGGATCGCTCATGGGTACTTTCCTGTATAAAAAAACCTCCGGAACAAAGGGAGGTTTAGTGCCAACCTATCAACGTATTGAAAGATTGACTTACGCCAATGGAAATTATTGGCTTTATTGTCTAGGGCTTTGATTCAACAATAAGCAAGCTCTATCTGAGCGTCAAGAAAAAATAGCGCCGAGGGCGCTATTATTCGATTCGAGGCCAGATTTCATCGAAAAGCGTGTAGACACTATATCGATAAGGCTGGAGTGTGGGAGACGACCCTACCTATTAGTGCACAATGTCACTGGGCTGAGCGGCGCGTTTGGCACTGGGTTTGTGGCTAAACTTATTCAGTTGTCGTTCGAGCTTTTGCACCGCTTCGTTGGTCGCTGCATAGAGATCTTCATGAACAGCAGAGGCAACCAGTTTGCCTTTTGGTACGGTAATCACCGCTTCAAATTTCATTTTTTTATTCGGCTCTTCACTAAAGGTCGCTTGGGTTTGAATAATGTCTTGCTGCCATTTCTCTAATTTGCCTAATTTGCTCTCGATGTGGTCGCGAATGGCTGAGGTTACTTCAAGGTTTTTACCTGTGATATTCATATTCATAGACATTCTCCTTTGAGAGTTTCTTGTTGGCTTGAATTCAGATTACGTTTTTTTGAAACAAAAAAAGTGATCTAAATCACGAAATCTTGGGTCAATAATGCGGTTAAGTCTCAGTGTGATCTGTCCCAAGAGTTCAAAGGGAAAATGAGTGAAAAGTCTTGCTTACAAAATTATTACAGGTAAATTAGTAATAGATTTACCTAAGTCTCACATCGGATTTAGCGATTTATTTCGTTTCTAAAAAATCACTTTCCTTTTGTCTTCTACGTTTTACCTCTCATTAGACCACGATTGAATCGGGTTTCGGCCGGTGTTTGCATCGCCATGCGCAGGGAGGCGATTGGTGACTTTCCATCGCGGCATTAAAAAAGCCCTGATAACGCTCATCAGGGCTTTATTTGCATTTTTTACACTGACTAAGCAAAGCAAATGTCAGTGGGTTGACTTAACTCTCGGCGTTGTTGAGTTCGATTAATGCTTGAGTACGTTCGATGGGCTCTGGCAAATTAAGCGCTTGATAGGCCTTTAACTGAATGCTAAGCGATTGTTTGGCCGCTTGGGTATCGGGGAAGGTTTTTTGCAACTCTTGCGCGCGTTTGATCGCGGCAATCCAAGCTTTTCGTCTAAGGTAAAAATCCGCCACCGCGAGATCGTATTTGGCCAAGCGATTTTTCAAGGCAAATAAGCGCTGCTTCGCATCGGCGGCATAAACGCTGTTTGGATAGCGTTGCAGTAACTCTTTAAAATCGCGAAAGGCTGCGCGAACCGGGACTGGGTCGCGGTCACTGCGGTCAAGATCAAAAAAGTCTTGCATAAAATTGCTGTCTTGAATGGTGTGGTTAAGGCCGCTCATGTAAATCACCCAATCCATGTTTTTGTAGGTTGGGTTTAAACGCTTAAAACGACTGATAGTGGCTAAGCTCAATGCGTAGTCATCGCTTTTATAATAGGCGTAAATAAGGTCAAGCTGGACCTGATCAGAATAGGCGCCGAAAGGATAGCGAGAATCTAGCGCTTCTAACTTCTCTGTTGCCGTTGTCCATTGACCAGTTTGCAGCGCCGTTTGCGCTTCGTTGTACAATACCGAAGGAGGCACATCTGGGATCACTTTTTTACTGCTCGAACATCCTGCCAACAACAGCAGTGCCAAAAGGCCAGATAAAGTTTGGTATTTCATGTTAGAAGAGAGTTCCTTAAGTGCTAATTAGTTTCCGGGCGTTACTTTCATCTCAGTAACAGATACAATAACGTCATTCACTATTTTTTCATAGTCGTGAGCGTTAGTCTCACAGTTTTTTTAAAAGTTCGATATGGCCCAACAGATAGAATTAACTCAAACCGTAAAAGATAGCCAACTTGGTCAGCGTTTAGACCAAGCCATCGCTGAACTGTTCAGTGATTTTTCCCGCTCGCGTCTCAAAGAGTGGTTATTGGCAGGCAAGGTTGCCGTCGATGGCGATGTCATCACTAAGCCTCGTATTAAAGTGATGGGCGGTGAAGTGATCACCGTTCAAGCTGAGCTCGAAGATGAACAGCGTTGGGAAGCTCAAGATATTCCCTTAGACATAGTCTACGAAGATGACGACTTGCTGGTGATCAACAAACCGCGCGGTTTTGTTGTCCACCCGGGGGCGGGAACGCCCGATGGTACGGTGCTCAATGCCTTGTTGCATCACTACCCCGATATCGCCGAAGTCCCCCGAGCAGGTATTGTCCATCGCTTGGACAAAGATACCACAGGTCTGATGGTGGTGGCGAAAACCGTACCGGCGCAAACCCGTTTAGTACGAGCGTTGCAAAAGCGCAATATTACTCGTGAATATGAAGCAATTGCCATTGGCAGAATGACGGCAGGGGGCTTTATTGAAAAGCCAATTGGTCGTCACTCGACCAAGCGGACCTTAATGGCAGTGACGCCAACTGGCAAGCCGGCGGGTACTCATTATCGCGTTGCTGAGCACTTTCGTGAGCACACGCGTATTCGATTGCGATTAGAAACGGGCCGTACTCACCAAATTCGCGTTCACATGGCGTACCTTCAGCACCCTTTGCTTGGTGATGTCGCCTATGGGGGCAGAGCTCGGATCCCGAAAGGAGCGACACAAGAATTGACCGATAAAATACGTCAATTTGATCGCCAAGCTTTGCACGCAGCCATGCTGCGCTTTGAGCACCCGATCGATGGTGAGTTGATGGAGTTTCACGCTGATATACCGCAAGATATGATTGATATGACCTTGGCACTGCGCGAAGACACTCAGTTACACGGTTTAGAAGAGGAGTGAGACGATGGCACTGTTGGTTCCTAGCTGGTCAGCCCCGCAATCGGTAAAAGCGGTCAGCTCTACTCGTTTAGACGGTCAATCAACAGGGCCTTATTACGGATTGAACCTCGGCGATCACGTTGGCGATGATGCGATTGATGTTGAACACAATCGCTTGCGATTTCAGCAGGCAAGCGCGATGCCAAGCAGCCCTGTGTGGCTAGAGCAGATACATTCAACTCACGTTTTGGTCGCCGACCGGGCCACGGCGCCGGGTCAACAAGCGGATGCCTGTGTGACTCGGGAAGCGGGAGTGGTATGTTGTGTGATGACGGCCGATTGTTTGCCGGTCTTACTTTGCGATGCGCAAGGAACTCAAGTTGCGGCCATTCATGCGGGGTGGCGCGGTTTAGCCAATGGCATCATCGAAAAAACCTTAGCTTATTTTGACTCTCAGCCCGTTTTTGCTTGGTTAGGCCCTTGTATTGGGGCGACAGCCTTTGAAGTCGGCGATGAAGTTAAAGCCGCGTTTGTTACCAGCGATCAACAGGCTGAGCAAGCGTTTTTTCGCCATGGCAGCACGCCTGGAAAATGGTTGGCCGACCTTCCACTTCTGGCGGCACAACGCTTGTTATCGCAAGGTGTGAAGAACATTACTCATAGTAACCAGTGTACCTTTGAGCAACCTGCGCGGTTTTATTCGTACCGCCGCGATGGTCAAACTGGTCGGATGGCGACGGCAATTTGGATCGAAGCGCCCTGATTTGCACAAGTGACGCGAGGTCGTGACTACCGAGATCAAACTTTTAAACGCTAACCCATACGGTTGGCGTTTTTTCTTTGTCGTCAACTTGAAAATAACCCTCCCGGTCGCCACATATAAAGCAGAATAATTCGCTAAGGGGGATGACCATGCGTTTAGATCGATTTACAAATAAATTTCAGGTTGCCATTTCCGATGCTCAATCTCTCGCACTTGGTCGCGATCATTTGTACATTGAGCCTGTGCATCTTATGGTCGCATTGCTTGATCAAGAAGGCAGTGCAATAAGGCCTCTATTAACCCTGCTCTCGGTCGATGCGGCGCAGTTTCGCTCGAAGTTAAATGAATTGTTGGACAAGTTACCGAAAGTCACCGGTACAGGGGGAGACGTTCAGCTTTCTAGCGGTATGGCGACACTGTTTAATTTGTGCGACAAAGTGGCACAAAAGCGCAAAGATGCTTACATCTCATCTGAGATTTTTTTATTGGCTGCAATCCAAGACAAAGGCTCCTTAGGTAAATTGCTGCACAGTGTTGGACTGACGGAAGCCAACATTGCAGAAGCGATTGAAAAAGTGCGCGGTGGCCAAAGAGTGAAAGATCAAAACGCGGAAGAGCTGATGCAAGCGTTGGACAAATTCACTGTCGATCTCACCGAACGAGCGGAGCAAGGTAAATTAGACCCTGTGATTGGTCGCGATGATGAAATTCGCCGTACGATTCAAGTGTTACAACGACGCACGAAAAACAACCCAGTGTTGATTGGCGAACCCGGGGTTGGTAAGACTGCTATCGTCGAAGGCTTAGCGCAGCGTATCATTAATAATGAAGTCCCAGAAGGCCTACGAGGTCGGCGAGTTTTATCGCTAGACATGGGGGCATTAGTCGCTGGAGCCAAGTATCGCGGTGAATTTGAAGAGCGATTGAAATCTGTCTTAAATGAGCTGTCTAAACAAGAAGGTAACGTTATCTTGTTTATCGATGAGCTTCACACTATGGTGGGTGCCGGCAAAGGCGATGGCGCGATGGATGCGGGCAATATGCTTAAACCTGCTTTGTCTCGCGGGGAATTGCATTGTGTCGGGGCGACAACACTGGACGAGTATCGTCAATACATAGAAAAAGATCCTGCCCTTGAGCGTCGTTTTCAAAAAGTGCTAGTCGATGAGCCGAGTGTGGAAGATACCGTGGCCATTTTGCGCGGATTAAAAGAGCGGTATGAATTGCATCACCACGTTGAGATCACCGATCCTGCGATCGTGGCGGCGGCCACTTTATCTCATCGTTATGTGTCAGACCGGCAATTGCCAGACAAAGCGATCGACCTTATCGATGAAGCGGCATCTAGTATCCGTTTGCAAATTGACTCAAAACCCGAATCGTTAGACAAACTCGAACGACGTATTATTCAGCTCAAAATTGAACAACAAGCATTGAGTAATGAAAATGACGAAGCGAGCAACAAACGATTGTCCTTGCTCAATAGTGAATTAAAGGAAAAAGAACGCGAATACGCCGAACTGGAAGAGATTTGGAATACTGAAAAAGCAGCATTGTCAGGGACACAGCACATTAAGGCGGAATTAGAGCAGGCGAGGATGGATATGGATGTCGCGCGTCGGGCGGGGGATCTTAGCCGTATGTCAGAGTTGCAATACGGGCGTATTCCCGAACTGGAAAAGCAGCTGGACTTAGCGTCTCAAGCTGAAATGCAAGACATGACTTTGTTGAAAAACCGAGTCACCGATGCCGAAATTGCCGAAGTATTGTCGCGACAAACCGGCATCCCAGTGTCGAAGATGCTCGAAGCTGAAAAAACCAAATTACTGCAAATGGAAACGGTACTTCACCAACGCGTGGTTGGCCAGAAAGAAGCGGTTGAGGTTGTCTCAAACGCCATTCGCAGAAGCCGGGCTGGGTTATCTGATCCAAATCGTCCGATTGGTTCGTTTTTATTTTTAGGCCCGACCGGGGTGGGGAAAACCGAGCTTTGTAAAACCTTAGCTCACTTCTTGTTCGACAGCGAAGATGCCATGGTCAGGATTGATATGTCTGAGTTTATGGAAAAACACTCAGTAGCGAGATTGGTTGGTGCTCCTCCAGGTTATGTCGGTTATGAAGAAGGCGGGTATTTGACTGAAGCTGTCCGGCGTAAACCTTATTCCGTCATTTTACTCGATGAAGTAGAAAAGGCACACCCAGATGTGTTTAACCTTCTTTTGCAGGTACTCGATGATGGGCGTTTAACTGACGGCCAAGGTAGAACGGTTGATTTTCGCAATACCGTCGTCATTATGACATCAAATTTAGGCTCTGAGAAAATCCAAACTCAATCGGACAGCACCGGTTATGAAGAAATGAAACAGCAGGTTATGCAGGTGGTTAGCCAGCATTTTCGTCCTGAGTTCATTAACCGGGTTGACGAAAGTGTGGTGTTCCACTCTCTCGGGCAACAACACATCGAGCGCATTGCCGGCATTCAACTCGGCCGATTGAAACAACGTTTGCTGGATAAAGATTATGAACTTGTTGTTGATGCGAGCGCATTAAGTATGATTGCGCAAGTTGGGTTTGATCCAGTGTACGGAGCAAGACCACTTAAACGGGCGATACAGCAATACATAGAAAATCCATTGGCTAAGGCGATGCTTGCTGGTGATTTACTGCCAGGTAAAGCGATCCATATTGAAGAGTCACAGGGCAAGATAAGCTATCGACAGTAGTTTATAGTATAAAGGTGCTTTTATTTTCGCCACTTTGTTGATTTGATCGACAAAGTGGTTTTTTTTTAAGCAAGTAATTGTCTTTTTTGATTTTTTTAAAATAAACACTTGCCTTTAAAAATAAACTGCCTATAATTCGCTTCCGTTGTCACAGAGAAGTTAGCGCTAAGCACTTTGAGTGAAACAAAAAATAGAAAAAAGTGGTTGACACGGATTTCTAGATGGCTAAAATGGCCGTCCACTTTCAATAGAAAGTTGCTCTTTAAAAATTTAATCTATCAATCTGTGTGGGCACTCGTTGATGATAATCAATAGATTCTTAGGAATCACATTGGTTTCAATGAACTGAGTGACCAAACGAGTCGAAAGACTTGGCACAGTC